>MWCE01000192.1 GCA_002069895.1 Bacteroidetes bacterium ADurb.Bin234
GAACAAGGTATCCCTAGTATGGTTTATTATCCGACCCCCATGCACGGACAAACTGCATATAAACATTTAAATTATTCTGCCGGCAGCAATCTGGTTACGCAACAGCTTTGTGCTACAGTGCTTTCGTTGCCGATACATCCGTATATTACGGAGGAAGAGATTGGAAGAGTGGTAAAAGCAGTCAAAGAAATAAAAAGCAATTACTAATTCATAACAAGTTTTAACATTCTGATTGCTTTATGAGAGGAATGTTGTAATTTTGTAAAAACAAAAAAATCTCACATGCAACATAAAAATATATTGGTAACCGGTGGTGCCGGATTTATAGGTTCCAACCTGTGCGAGGAGTTATTGTTACTTGGACATAGGGTTGTGTGTTTGGATAATTTTGCTACCGGGAAAATAGAAAACATACTGCATCTTACCCAGTCTTATCCCAAAACATTTCAATTGATTGTTGGCGATATTCGAAAATTGGAAGATTGTCAAAAAGCAGTTGAAAATGTTGAGTATGTTTTCCATCAAGCGGCATTAGGTTCTGTGCCACGTTCCATTAATGATCCTATCACAACAAATGAAGTAAACATCTCCGGGTTTCTGAATATGTTGGTAGCAAGCCGTGATGCTAAGGTTAAACGATTTATCTATGCGGTAAGTTCATCAACTTATGGTGATAGTAAAGTACTTCCCAAGGTAGAAGATAAAATAGGGAAACCACTATCTCCTTACGCAATAACTAAGTACGTAAACGAACTTTATGCCGATGTATTCGCAAAAACTTACAATATGGAATATATTGGCTTACGTTATTTTAATGTTTTTGGTCGTAGACAAGACCCCAATGGAGCCTATGCTGCCGTTATTCCTTTGTTTGTAAAACAACTGATGAAACACGAATCTCCTATAATTAACGGAGATGGAGAATACAGCCGCGACTTCACTTATATTGATAACGTTATCCAAATGAATCTGCTTGCAATGGAAACGGAAAATCCCAATGCGATAAATCAAGTATATAACACGGCTTACGGTGAGCGAACCACACTTAATCAATTAGCAAGTTATTTGAAAGAATATTTGTCTGAATTTGACCCAAAAATTTCAAGTGTGAAAATTACCTATGGTCCTAACCGGGTAGGTGATATTCCCCATTCGTTAGCAAGTGTAGAAAAGGCACAAAATTTACTAGGTTACAATCCACAATTTAATCTTAAAGAAGGATTGAAAGAAGTCATAAAATGGTATTGGGAAAATTTATAATTAACAAATACAATGAATATTTTTGAAACAAAAATTACCGTTATTGGTTTAGGTTATGTAGGGTTGCCTTTAGCCCGTATATTTTCAACAAAATATGAAACTGTTGGTTTTGATATAAACCAAAAACGTGTGGACGAATTGATGTCAGGGCACGATGCCACGCTGGAAGTAGAAGATGCATTGCTACAGGAAGCAATCTTGAATGGCTTTATTTGTACCAGTGAATTGGATAAGATAAGAGACTGTAATTTTTATGTGGTCACAGTACCTACCCCAGTAGATAAAAACAACAATCCCGACTTGACTCCTTTATACAAAGCCAGTGAGACAGTTGGTAAGGTCATAGGCAAAGGCGACATCGTAGTTTATGAATCTACCGTTTATCCCGGAGTTACCGAAGATGAATGCATTCCGATAGTGGAACGTGTAAGCGGTTTAAAATACAATGTGGATTTTTTTGCCGGCTATAGCCCTGAGCGTATTAACCCGGGAGATAAACTGCATACCGTTGAGAAAATTAAAAAAGTAACTTCCGGTTCTACGCC
Source organism: Bacteroidetes bacterium ADurb.Bin234 (assembly GCA_002069895.1). GTDB lineage: Bacteria > Bacteroidota > Bacteroidia > Bacteroidales > WCHB1-69 > UBA5266. Next base: position 1,806 of record MWCE01000192.1, read on the forward strand.
TGAGGTTGCTCAAAAGGTGAATGAAGTTTATGCTTCTGTGATTACCGCAGGTACCCATTTAGCTCCGACCATTAAAGTAGCGGAAGCCGCCAAGGTAATAGAAAATGCTCAACGCGACATCAATATCGCTTTTGTCAATGAATTGGCGAAGATTTTTAATAAAATGGGTATTGATACACAAGATGTGTTGGCCGCTGCTGGTACCAAATGGAATTTTTTGCCATTTAAGCCGGGACTTGTGGGTGGACACTGTATAGGTGTAGACCCCTACTATTTGGCACAAGCGGCTCAACGCCACGGCTACCACCCCGAAATAATTCTAGCTGGACGGAGAATGAATGACAGTATGGGCGAGTATGTTGCCGAACAAGTAGTTAAATTGATGCTGAAAAAGGGCATTCAGGTTTTAGGTTCACATATTCTTGTGCTAGGTTTTACCTTTAAGGAAAACTGTCCTGACATACGCAACACTAGGGTGATTGATATTGTAAATACATTAAAAGAATATAGTGCCGAAGTAACCATATATGATCCTTGGGTAAATCCTGAAATTGCACAACATGAATACGGTGTAGAAGTGCTCAATACATTGCCAAAGGATAAGTTTGATGCAGTTATTTTGGCTGTAGCTCATAACGAGTTTAAAACCCTCGATTTATCTCAAATTACAAATGGGGAAAAGGTGGTGTATGATGTAAAAGGGATATTATGCGATTCTATTGACGGATACTGTTTATAAAATTGTGCAAATGAAAAACTACAAGAATCAATATCTTGTAGTTTTTTCTTTTCAAACCCCTCGTTGATTTGTGAGAGGGGTATTTGATTTTATAGACATTCCCAAAAGATTTATTAAGCAAGGAACTTCTGTCACAATTTAAGACAGAAGAAGATGTAAGTAAATTTTTTACAGACTTACACGTACATGTATGTGTTGGAGCAAATACTCAAGTGTGAACTTGATGCTCATTTAGAGTATGAAAAACATTCTCCTGAGGGTGAACCAAGATAAATTGACAGCGTTTTTTGATTTTTCGGCACGGCGAAAAGTAGCTTCCGCTCTTTTTCATCCTTTGTCGGTTTGCCTTTGCATACAAAGGAGGTGTGAATACCATTACGCGTGTAAAACTTGCGATTTTCATTGGTGTCGTAAAATGGCATCTGCTTCTAATACTCTCACACGGGTTTCATTAACCTTTGATGTGTACTCTTGTTAAAAACAAAGACAAAAAACAGATTTATATGGCTTATATTTGGTGAAATTGGGTTATCTTTGCAGCTTATATACTGGTGATTTTTCTCATTAGTAAAACAGAGTAGCAGTGTACCTCAAACTTGCATAGAGAATAGAGTGTCAATTTCATTAACACAGATACACCAAACATGTGATTTTTAAAATTGCCCGGATGTGCGCAATACTGAGGTCATTAACGTAATGAAGAAGGGAGGTTGGAACTGCTTATGATTGATGGGAGGGTGTAGTTAGAAAACAGCCCTGTAAGTTCGTCCGGTTTAAAGTATGACAACCAATGAATGCATCTAACAAGATAATTTTCAACACGGTAATTCTTTACACAAAAATGGTAATAACCATAGTTGTGACCTTATATGCTTCGAGGATTACTTTACAAGCTCTTGGTGCCTCCGATTTGGGTATTTATTACCTTGTGGCTGGTGTTATCAGTATGCTTTCTTTTTTAAACACTGCAATGGCTGTTTCAACACAGCGGTTTCTTTCTTTTTATTTAGGTCAAAAGAATCGTGATATTCTGAAAGAAATATTTGATTCAAGTATCGTTCTCCATATGTTGGTCGGCATTGCTTTGGTCATACTATTAGAAATAGTCGGATTATTTTTGTTTAACGGGATATTAAATATACCTGTTGGTAGGATTTATGCTGCAAAGATCATATATCAATTTATGATTTTAAACATGTTTCTAACTATAGTATCAGTTCCTTACAAAGCGATAATTAACTCACATGAAAACATGTTAGCCATTTCTATTATCAATATTCTTGAATCTATTGGAAAATTAATTATTGCACTGCTTATTATTCGTTATACGCATGATAGGTTAATATTATACGGATTTTTATTGTCAGTATTAACTTTCTTAGTATTTATTTCGATGAGGCAAGTCAGCCGTACAAAATATATAGAATGCAGAGGAAAGATAATATTTAACAAGAAGAATAAATTCATGAAAGAACTCTCCAGTTTTGCCGGATGGAACCTGTACGGAATTTTATCCGGGATATTCCGAGGTCAAGGAATTACTCTTGTTTTAAATCATTTTTATGGAACAGTGGTAAATGCTGCATATGGGATTGCATCTCAAGTAAATGGTCAAATATCAAATTTTTCCTCTAACCTTTTAATGGCATTCAACCCTCAAATTATGAAAAGTGAAGGCTCAGGAGAAAGAGAAAGGATGCTTGTTTTATCTAAGATTACAAGTAAATTCTCTTTTTTTATACTGTCCTTTTTTACAATTCCATTGATTATCGAGATGGATTATGTCATTAACTTATGGCTAGAGGAAGTTCCGGAATATACGATAATTTTCTGCCAACTAATTCTGGTTTTAACACTAATCAGCCAATTAACAATAGGGTTACAATCCTCGGCACAGGCTGTTGGCAAAATAAAAGTTTATCAATTTGTAATTGGTACGATTAATTTATCAGCTCCTGTAATTGGTTTCTTTTTCCTGAAATACGGAATTTGGGATGCATATATTGTAATTATTGTAACCATATTTGTAGAAATTGTGGCAGGCATCTTCAGAATTTTATTTTTAAAATATTTAGCGGGAATGTCAATACGATCTTATGTGTTAGATGTAATAAAACCAGCAATTTTAATTTCGATAATTGTTTTCTTTGTAACGTTTGAATTTAATAAATTACTTATGGTTCATGATTTTTTAAGATTAGTCATAACTGTTGGATTATCTTCAATTCTGCTAATTTTAGGGATTTATAAATTTGGTTTAAGTGCACTTGAAAAGGAAAAAGTACTAAATCTTGTTTGTAACTTAAAAAGAAGAATAAGTAGGTCGATAAATAATTAATTGCTATGTCACTGTTTAAAAACCAATTATGTGTAGGGTGTGGGCTGTGCGAGTCTGTTACTAATGGGAAAGTCAAGATGACACTTGATCCTGACGGTTTTTTTAGACCTAAAAAAACACAAGAAGTTCCTGCAAATGAGTATAGATTTATCAAACAATGTTGTCCGGCAGCGATAATTCACAAAGATGAATCTTTGAGAACACCGCATACAGATCCTTTTTGGGGAGATTATTTTCAGTGTTATATTGGTTCTTCCAGCTCTGATGCCATTGAAAAAGAGGCTTCTTCAGGAGGAATAATTTCAACAATTTTAATATTTTTGCTAGAAAATAAAATTATTGACTATGTGATTCACATTGGTCCTGATCCGGAGAATCCTTTACTTAATACCGTTAAGTTGAGTTCTAATTCTAAAGAAGTATTGGCAAATGCAGATTCAAGATATGCTCCCTCCACAGCTTTAACTAATATTTTACAAATTATTGAAAATGGTAAGCATTATGCTTTTGTGGGAAAACCTTGTGATGTTTCAGCATTGAGATCATATAGCAAGTTTAATCAGGCTGTTGCGAATCAAATTAAGTATTATTTTTCGTTTTTTTGCTTTGGAGTGCCCAGTTTGAATCAAACTAAAAAATTAACAGTTCAACTGGGAATACAAGAAGAACAGGTACAAAGTATAGTATATAGAAAGAATGGTTGGCCTGGTTCTTTTAATGTTGCAGCAAAAGATGGAACTTGTAAATCGATACTTTACAAGGACTATATGCATTTCCTTTTCAGTGACATCCATATTCGCTGCAAAATTTGTCCCGAAGGATTAGGCGAGTCCGCTGATATTTCGAGTGGCGACGGCTGGAGTGAATTTGATGAAAAGGGTTATCCTTCTTTTAAAAATGCCAGAGGTAGGAGTATCATTTTTTCAAAAACACATGTAGGAGACAAGTTGTTAAGTAAAATTATAAATGCAGGTCATATCTCAATTGAAGAGCAAGTTGAGGATTTGCGCTCTTTAGATAAAATTCAACCCGGTCAGTTTGGTAAAAAAAAATATCATAAATACAGAATTTTAGCGTTTAAAATATCAGGGAAGAAAACGCCAAAGATTGACAGTTATATCTACAAAAATATACATGTATTGGGAAAAGTAAATTTAAGAACTAAATTGTCTCAATTAATCGGCACATGGAAACGAATAAATTTAAAATAAAAATACTTAACTCAGAGAGTTCCTCAAATAAGTATACAAATCACATTAAAAGTATTGAATTGACATTCAATGGAAATGAAGTTCTATAAAAGAGAAGTAAACAGATACAAAATGAAAGGGAACAGAGATAAAAACAGGCAACTAATCTTTTTTAATAGCGTAATGCTTGAAGACCCTAACAGAGGCTGTCAAGCTTTGACTCTTGGGAGTTTGTACTTTATATCGGATTATCTCAAAACAGATGATTTTGATGTTATTTCACCCTCATATTATTTACGTAGAAAACGAGAAGATAAAGAATATAAAGTAAAGGTAAATAATAAAAATATAAAAATAACCAGAAAGTATTATTGGCTTCCATCTGTCGTTTTAGATGCTTTGTTGTTCAGATTATTTAGAAGAACCATAAAAATTGGACAATTTGGTAAGGATTTAAAGAGGGTTCAATATACTTTTTCGATTGCAGGAGGTGATGGTTTTTCTGATATTTATAGTTTTTCCACTTTCAAGGAAGTGAACCGATTTACATTCTTTTCGGTTGTAATGAAGTCAAAAACTATCATCTTACCACAAACAATTGGTCCATTTTATAGTAAAAAAGCAAAAAAAGTCGCAAATATTATTCTAAATAATGCCGAAAAAATTTATGTTCGTGATTTATCGTATGTGAATGAATTAAAGAAAAAGAATTTGATTTATTCTTTAGATCACGATGTAAGTAAATATATGTTACCACAAAAGGTTGTTGTTGAAGTTCCTGATAATGCAGTTGGTATAAATATAAGCGGGTTGTTGTATAACAACAATTTTAGAAATTTGGCCGGCAGATCGTCCTTATATAAAGAGTTAATTAAACAAATAATTGAAAAATTTCAGCAATTAAATGTTCCTGTTGTACTTATTCCGCATACATATGATTGTGAAAATCCAATAGATTTTGAGGACGATTTACTGGCAATAAAAAACCTGTTTTCAGAACTGACAAATAAAAATAATGTTTCTATTATAGATAAAGACTATTCCGCACCGGAGTTGAAGTATATAATTTCTAAATGCGATTATTTTATTGGTTCTCGTATGCATGCTAATTTCGCCGCTATTTACACAAATGTCCCGGTTTTTGGTTTAGCTTACAGCTATAAGTTTTCCGGAGCATTTAGCAGATATTCACTTGCAGATAGCACCGCAATGATTTTAGATATAGAAAAAAATGATATTCAACATATTATTATAAAACTTATGGATTGTTATAAAAAACGTGACGAAAAGAAACAGTTAATGATGAACTCGACAAATTAATAATAGATTATGCCGAATTCCACAAATTTTGTTATATATAACGCTCTTTTTTTTGTATTACTATTTTTTATTAGTCTTTTTAATAAAAATAGTAATAAACTTCTCAAATCTTATGTTTTGTTGCTGTGGGCAATCAGTGCAGTATCGTCGATATTTATGCACATTATGATGCCTTGGTTGTCATCCAACATAACACTATTACCCTATATATATCTCCAGGTGTGTTTCCTTATTTATATGATCCCTATATACAAATTCAAAGAAACTAGTTTGAACTACATAAAAATTTCGAATCGTGAATTATTAGAGTATTTTATCGTATTTGTATCACTTATTTCTCTATTGCCATTTGTTGAAAACACTATATATCTTTTTAAAACATATGTTATAGGTGGAGGTAATTTAGGTTTATTAGAAAGTACATATTATATAAAAAATGAGATAACTGTTGATGCAAACTTAGTATCAGACTCTTGGCTTAGTCGACCAGGTCGTTTTTTAAATAATGGTATAAGGTATATTTATTATTCTCTTCCTTTCCTGTTGTTTTATTATTTAACTTACAAAAAAATAAGTAAAATTTTGTTTGGTGGGTTAGCTATGGCAATTTTATGCATAATCTTTTTTAATTTGAATATGGCAGACAGGATGGAGATTACATATTTTTCTTTAGATGTTTTATTTCTGTTTATTTTATTTCGAAAGCATATTCCAACAAAACGCAAAAAAAAGCTTGTCAAATATGGTAGCATTGTTCTAATTTGTTTTTTCTTACTTTTTTCTACCATGACTTTAGCTCGTCAATATAGCAGAGGTGCACGTGAGAAACGTGATAATATTGAATCCACTTTATTTTATATAGCTGTACCTCAGCTAAATTTTAATAATTATATGTGGCATATAAAACAACATACTCAAGGAGATAATTCTTTTAGTTTTGTTAAATCTGCGATTGGTTTGCCAACATTCAAGAAAAATCTGGAAAAAAGAGAATATTGGAGTTCAAATCGAACTGGAATTCCAATACATGTGTTTTATACATTTATTGGAGATTGGTTTATGGATCTTGGTAAAACAGGCACTTTATTGTTTATATTAATTTTATCTGTTTTGTTAAAAAATGTAATTAAGGATAAAAAAAGTATTTCGTTAATCGCTCTCTTTTTCTTTTATATATATTGTGATATTGCTATAAGAGGATGGACATTTTATAGTATGAAGGCATATACAGGCCAATTGATTTTATTTATTAATATTATAATAATTTTGATCATATCATCAGCAAAATTTCCAAGAAAAAATTTAAGTAAATGAATAACAATAAAGTTCGTGTTATTGCCATGTATCTACCCCAATTTCATCCCATTAAAGAAAATGATGAATACTGGGGAAAGGGATTCACGGAGTGGACAAATGTAGGTAAAGCAAAACCGTTATTTTATGGTCATTATCAACCGAGGGTGCCTGCTGACTTAGGTTACTATGATTTACGTTTACCGGAAATAAGAGAGGCGCAGGCTCAAATGGCGAAAGAAGCAGGAATCGAAGGGTTTATGTATTGGCATTATTATTTTGGAAATGGTAAACAAGTACTTGAAAGACCTTTTAAAGAGGTGTTTGAGTCGGGAAGTCCCAACTTCCCATTTTGTTTAGGTTGGGCAAATCATTCGTGGACTACACGAACCTGGACAAAAGACAGACGTGGTCATAAAAATGAAATGATTATTGAACAATTGTATCCGGGAGAGCAGGATCACATTGACCATTTTTATAGTATTTTACCGGCATTGAAGGATGAAAGATATATTAAGATTAATGAAGAACCAATTTTTGTTGTTTATTCTCCATTGACAATCCCGGATGTATCTTCCTTTATGTTTCTTTGGAAAAGATTAGCTGTCGAGAATGGGCTGAAAGGAATTCATTTTGTCGGTTTAACCTCTGGATGGATAGAAAATAATCAAAAAGTTTTAGATGCAGGTTATGATGCAATTATTCCAGGAAACATGTGGAATGCTGAATCAAAGATTAAAGGGAAATGGAGAAAGTTGATTGAAAATCTTATTCGGAAAAGATTTCCTGAAATGATGCTGGATAAATATCGCTACAAGGATATCATAAAGCATTTTTACACTGAATATGATAAACTTGAAAATGCATATCCAACAATTTTACCTCAATGGGACAGATCACCTCGTTCAGGAAGAAAAGCAATTATTTACACAGGTTCAACACCCGAATTGTTTGAAAAGCATATAAAAGATGCTTTAGAAATAATCAAGGATAAACCGGACGATAAAAAAGTGTTATTTTTGCGTTCGTGGAATGAATGGGCAGAGGGCAATTATGTGGAACCAGATTTAAAATTTGGAAGAGCATATTTAGATGTACTTAAAAAGTGTTTGGACTAAAGTTTTTATTATAACAACAGAAAATATATTGTATATACTATGAAGGTTGAAACAGTTTATGAGATTTCATTTCAAACCAACGGCGATTCACGTGGTTATTTAACTGCAATTGAACAAAACATAGACATCCCATTTGAAATAAAGCGAATATTTTATATGCATCATGTCACTCTTGATAGAGGTGGTCATGCACATATTGACACGGATCAAGTAATCATACCAATAGCAGGTTCTTTTAAAGTAAAAGTCTTTGATGGAGTTAATGAAGATGTTTACATATTGAACGATTGTACTAAAGGTATTTATACCCCCCGGCTCACTTTCTGCGAATTATTTGATTTCACAGAAGATGCAGTTTGTTTGGTTTTGGCAAACACTTATTATGATATAAAAATGTCACTGAGAACCAAAGATGATTACCTGTCTTACCTGAAAAGAACAAAATAAATATAAGGTTTGAATTTTCAAGGATTAAATACTCACGATTTCTAATATTTCAAGATAAAATTAATAATTGCTGAATGAAAGATACATTGAATATTGCTGAAAAATCAACATTTTTCCTTGCTTCGCAGGAAAATAACAATAAGTTTCAGAGCATGGATGATTTCCTGAGATGGTTTGAAAACAAAAGAAAGAATTACTTTTCTGTAGAAGAAATTCCATTTAATAAATTGGACCAATGGTATTTCACACCGGATAGATACAGTTTAGTTCATCAGTCAGGTAGATTTTTTAGAATTGAAGGAATTAAAGTAAAAACAAACTTCGGCAAATTACAAGAATGGGAACAACCAATTATTAATCAACCGGAGATTGGAATCTTAGGAATTCTTACTAAAGTCTTTGATGGTGTAAGATATTTTTTGATGCAGGCCAAGATGGAACCCGGTAATATCAATATACTACAGTTATCACCTACTGTTCAAGCTACTAAAAGTAATTTT
>MWCE01000193.1 GCA_002069895.1 Bacteroidetes bacterium ADurb.Bin234
TAAAAATGCGAGAAATACAATTTACGGAAAAGAAAGAATGCCGGGCAGGATTCGGCGAAGGTTTATTAGAAGCAGGCAAACGAAATAAGAACATCGTAGCCCTGTGTGCCGATTTGACCGGCTCTGTCAAGATGGATGCTTTTGCTAAAACGTTTCCCGAACGTTTCTTTCAAACAGGTATAGCAGAAGCCAATATGATAGGAATGGCTGCCGGATTTGCTTTAAGCGGTAAAATCCCCTATGCCGGTTCTTTTGCCAACTTCTGTACCACCCGGGTGCTGGATCAAATCCGTATGCTTGTAGCCTATTCCGAAACCAATGTGAAAATTTGCGGTTCGCACGCAGGCGTTACCACCGGCGAAGACGGTGCCACTCACCAAGTTATGGAAGACATCGGCTTTATGAAAACCCTACCTAACATGGTTGTTATCAATCCCTGCGATTTTAACCAAACCAAAGCCGCTACCTTAGCCATTGCCGATTATAAAGGTCCGGTTTACCTCCGTTTCGGTCGTCCGAAAATGCCTAACTTCACCCCCGACAACCAAACGTTCGAAATTGGTAAAGCTGTCTTGATGCAAGAAGGAAGCGATGTGAGCATTTTTGCCACCGGTCATTTGGTATACCCCGCTTTGGAAGCAGCCTATATATTATACCAAAAAGGAATTTCGGCCGAAGTTATCAACATACACACCATTAAACCGCTTGATATTAAAGCCGTTTTAAATTTCGTCAATAAAACACGTTGCGTGGTTACCGCCGAAGAACACCTTATCAACAGCGGCTTGGGCGACAGCATAGCACAAGTCTTAGTCCGAAATTTACCTTGTCCGCAAGAATATGTGGCCATGGACGACCGTTTCGGCATAAGCGGTAAACCCGAAGAACTTCTCTCTTATTTCCATTTAGATAAAGAACATATTGTCGAAGCTGCCTTGAAAACCATAGCGCGAAAAAATAAATAATTAAAATAACCGCAAATGAAAAAAATAAGTTTACTCCTACTATTATCAACACTATTATCCTTTGCAAAAGGACAATGCATAGATGCGATAATAACAACCTCCAACGACACCATTTACGGTAGCTTATTAGACACCGCAAACGGAATCTATACCTTCGACAGTTACAATTATGTGTTTGCATTGCCCAAAGATATGGTAAAAGAACACATTATCTGTATCAGGCAAGCCACCAAAACGGATATTGTTCGTATGAAACATCTCGACAACCTGTCGAGCAGCGATTTATTGAAATATACTCCGGGTTTTTACTTGCGGAAATCAACTAATAACTTTTATTTAGGCATCTGTTTACTTGCCGGAGGATTAACAGCCAACACATTGGGGTTTACTTATTTTAAAGACACCAAAGCCGAATATCCTGTTTTTGCTGTCGGCTCCATAGCCGCCGCCGGTGGTATTTTCTTTCTATTACGCAGTTTTTATTTTATTGATAAAACCGGTAAACTGCTTGATTTTGAACGTTCATCCATACATTTAACCCCAAATCAAGACGGGGACTTAGGAATTAAATTAAAATTCTAATTTCAACCCATGTTTTTATTCTATGCTCCCGACATAACGGAAAACGTTTACACCCTACCCGAAACGGAATCGAGGCATTGCATCAAAGCACTTCGGCTGAAATGCGGCGACCAAATTTTATTAACAGATGGGAAGGGTAATTTATTCGATGCGTGCATTATAGATGATACTATTTCACATTGCAGTCTTAAAATAGTAAAGCGACAATATGTTGGTAACAACTTTCCCTATCACCTGCATATGGCCGTTGCGCCAACTAAAAACAGCGACCGCTACGAATGGTTTGCCGAAAAAGCGGTTGAAATCGGCATTTCTGAAATCACGGCACTCATTTGTAAAAACTCTGAGAAAACACATCTAAAAAGCAAGCGTTTGGAAAGGGTGTTCATTGCAGCACTCAAACAGTCGTTGCGTTGTGTTTTACCAACTTTTAATCCCGAAACTTCCTTTACGCACTTGGTTAAAACAGCCAAAGAAACCCAAAAATTTATAGCTTATTGCGGTGAAGAAGAAAATCTTCTTCCTTTATTGCAACATATTTGTCAAAGAAACACCGACACCCTCGTATTGATAGGCCCCGAAGGAGATTTCACGCCTCAAGAAATATCGCTTGCCAAAGAATGCGGTTTTATTCCCGTTAGTCTCGGTAAAAGTCGTTTACGTACCGAAACCGCCGCATTGGTAGCTTGTAATACCGTACATTTTGTAAATCAATAGATTATTTATAATTTCTTTGATTATTATCGAAAAGATATTCAACTATTTTTTCTAAATACGCTCTATCCACATCATCAAACATATCTAACTGATCACTATCCACATCCAACACCGCTATGATTTTGTTCTTTCCAAAAACGGGCACCACAATTTCGGAACGGGAAAGCGAACTGCAGGCAATGTGTCCCTCAAAAGCATTTACATCGGGAACAATCAAAGTTTTAGCCTGTATCCAAGCCGTTCCACACACACCTTTCCCTTTGGCAATACGTGTACAAGCCAAAGGCCCCTGAAAAGGACCCAAAACCAATTCTTCGCCCTTTACTAAATAAAAACCAACCCAAAAGAAAGCAAAAACTTCTTTCAATACGGCACATATATTTGCCATATTGGCAATCATATCCGTTTCGCTTTCAATTAAAGATTTGATTTGAGCTAGTATTTCCTTATAACATTCCGCTTTGCTTCCTCCTTTTGTATAATACAATGATTCGCTCATATGAAACATATTTTAAATCGTTAGGTTAAAAATCATGCAAAAATAAGAAAAACATTGCTTGAAGTTACAGTTTATATAAAATTATGTACTTTTGTAAAATCTTTAAATCATTTGAAAAGCAATGAATTGGACCTTTACTTTTATAAAATAAAAAATAAATAATTATGTTTAAACTCGAAAAAATTTTTGGATTATTAGCCATTGTTGCCATCGTATTAAAATGGAATATGTTACCCGGTGGAAATATAATGCTTTTGTTGTCATTATCATTATTATCATTACTATATTACGGTTTTGGATTTGCTTTGTTTAATCGGATTGGATTTAAACAATTAGTTAAGAAAGAATCTTATACCGGAATATCCATGTTTATGATTATTATAGCTGTTATTACGGGTATTGCTTTATCGGTAATTTGTATCGGAATACCCTTTAAAGTACTCCGTTTATCCGGTTCAAAAATTTTGTTTGTAACAGGATTGATTCCCTTGCTTATCGTATTCATAATTTCAGTGATAAGCTATTTCAAGACTAAAAGCAAACTGTATATCAGATTAATTAAACGAATACTTATCATCGGTGGGTTAGGTCTCTTACTATCCTGTGTATCCGGACTGACCATCGTAAAAATTCAATATCGAAACCATCCGAACTATATCAAAGCTTATGAATTATATATGACAAATCCCTCAGATGAACAATTACGGAAAAACCTTGATATAGAATACTATAAATCTATAATGTCAGATGAGGAATTTGAACAATATCTAAAGCAAATGGAGGAAAAATAACAAATATTTCGTTCAAAACTCACGCTAAGCCGACAATCATTAGAAAATTTGTGTAGTTTTGCAAAGGATAAAAATTTAACTTTTATTGTTAGATAAAAAGATATTGCAATAAAATCACTATCTTTGCAAAAAGAAAATCATTATGAAACTTTGGAACAATAAAACTGAAATCCAATTCTTTATTGAAGCCCTCAAAAACTTTGCTTCACCGGAACAATTGTTTTATAATTTGCAAGACGGATACTTTGCTTATGTCCCCAAAGGCTCAAATGCAGAAGGTCAAACTTTACAAAGCAGAAATTCTCTTATAGGACAGTATACTGAGAAATGGAGCAAAAATATATTTGAACCAATTGCAAAAGAACTTGGACTTTATGCTGTTAATAGTGTAGTTTGTGAAGAATTAGGTTTATCAAGACAATCGAGTGCTGACCTTGCTTTATGCACAACCGATCACACAAATCAAAAACCTGAAAACATAAAACTGCTTTTTGAAATAAAAATGAGTGTTGTGTCAAACTATAAATTTACACAACCGAATAAAGTTGAATTTATTGGGGATTATAAGCAACATAAAGGTAATCCTGCTTTACTTCGTTCCGATTCAATGCTAAAAGCTATTGGTAAATCAATAAATATTAGAGTTTCCGGAATTGCATCTTCAAAAATACCCGTAGTTGTTTTGGGTAATAGTCCCATTACTGAGAGTTACATAAAAAAGGTTGATTTTCTTAAAACTTCGGGTGTAATACAAGGCTTTTGGTCGTTAAATCCCAATCCTACCAATTCAGACTATGTTAAAAACACCCCGAAATTGGGTTTTCAAACCATATTAAACAAAGAACAACTTCTTAACAACAGCAAAGAACTTGTAACTAACGATATGAATTATTTCTCTTCAATGATTTCTAAATTGAAACTTGGAGAAATAATAAGAATTTCAAGTCAAGAAACAACCGACATTGCAAAAGCTGAAAAATTTTTAACCTTAATCCGAAACTAAAATGAAAGGACAAAACGGAACAGAAACAAGTGCTTTCGGAACAAACGGAAGAATTAATCATGATAGTTCGAAATTTTACAACTCTAAGTTATACACAGAACTTGGAAGGAGAGAAATAATTGATAAAAACGAAAATAAATTTCCTGATAAATTTGAGAATAAATTTATTCTTGGATCTGCCGAGAATATGAAAGAATTACCCGATAATTCGGTTCATTTAATGATTACTTCACCTCCATATAATGTATCAAAAGAGTATGATGATGATTTGTCGTTAAAGGAATATTTGCATCTTCTTGAAAACTCATTTAAAGAGACTTATAGAGTACTTGTTAATGGTGGACGCGCTTGTATAAACCTTGCCAATCTTGGCAGAAAACCATACATCCCGCTAACTGATTATATTTCAAAAATGATGATTGACCTTGGTTTTAATATGCGTGGTGAAATCATTTGGAATAAAGCAGCAAGTGCAAGTCCTTCTACAGCTTGGGGAAGTTGGCAAAGTGCTGCAAATCCAATATTAAGAGACATACACGAATATATTTTGGTTTTTTCTAAAGGCGATTATAAAAGAGAAAAAGACAAAAAAGAAAATACCATTACAAAAGAGCAGTTTATGGAATGGACAAAATCAATTTGGACAATGAATGCTGAAAGTGCAAGAAGAATTGGACATCCTGCACCATTTCCAGAAGAACTTCCATATAGACTAATTCAACTTTATTCTTTTAAAAACGATATAATTTTAGACCCTTTTATGGGGAGTGGAACTACAGCAGTTTCTGCTTTGAAATCGAACAGAAAATTTGTAGGATACGACATAAGCAAAGAATATATCGACCTTGCAGAGAAAAGAATTGAACCATTAATAAAACAAACAAAGATAGCATTTAACTAAAAATACTAAAGTCTTCTATCAAGATGAGACTTATTGGAGGACTCAAAAGAAAATTGCCTCGTAATCTCATATTGACCATACTTCTAACTGTTACTACATTTAATATCGTTATTAAAAAATATGAGACACCGTCTCACAAATCGAAAAAACGTTTAATAAACTAAACACACCTACTTTCAACTATTTCCCCAAACATTTTTCCTCCCCTCCTCATCTTCAATCCATTAAAAATATACCTTTATTTTTTGTCCTAAGTATAGGCATAAGCATAAAAATGCTACAGATTTTTTTGTATTTTTGCACTCTTTGAGAAAAAGAAGGAATATCTAACATCTATAAATTAAATATTATTGAAAATGAATAAGATTAAATACGTTTATACGTTTGGTGGAAAAACCGCTGAAGGGAAAGCCGACATGAAAAACCTTTTGGGTGGTAAAGGAGCGAATTTGGCTGAAATGTGCCACTTAGGATTACCTGTACCGGCAGGTTTGACCATCACTACCGAATGTTGTACGGCTTATTATGCCAACAATTGTCAATTACCCCAAGGATTGATGGACGATGTTTGGGCAGCCATGAAGAATATGGAAAAAATCATGGGATTGACTTACGACGATGCCGAAAATCCCTTGTTGGTATCCTGCCGTTCCGGTGCCCGCAGTTCTATGCCCGGTATGATGGATACGGTATTAAACATAGGTTTAAGCTCGAAAACCATACCCGGATTGATAAAAAAGACCAATAACCCGCGTTTCGTATATGATTCTTATCGACGCTTGATTATGATGTATGCCGATGTAGTTATGGAAAAATCGGAAGGTATCGAACCTAAAGACGGCAAAGGCATTCGCAAGGTATTAGATGATATACTCGACGAATTCAAACACCAAAAAGGTTATAAATCCGATACTGAAATCACCGCCGAAGAATTATTACAATTATCCAATGCATTTAAAGTGAAAGTGAAAGAAGTCTTAGGAACCGAATTCCCCGATGATGCCAAAGCCCAAATGGAAGGTGGAATAAAAGCTGTTTTCAAAAGCTGGAACGGGAAAAAAGCTATCTCTTACCGACGCATTGAAAGCATTCCCGACGAATGGGGAACTGCTGTTAACGTGCAAGCCATGGTATTCGGTAATATGGGTGATCATTCCGCAACCGGAGTAGCCTTTACCCGTAATCCCGCCACAGGTGAAAACCAATTTTATGGCGAATGGCTTATCAATGCACAAGGAGAAGATGTGGTTGCCGGTATTCGCACCCCCAATCCTTTGAACGATGATACGAAAAACGAACAAAACAAACACCTCCACTCCATGCAAGAGCTTATGCCCGAAACCTATAAAGAACTTTGCAATATTCGCAATATCTTAGAAAACAACTTTAAAGATATGCTCGATATTGAATTTACTATACAAGAAGGCAAATTATTTATGTTGCAATGTCGAGTTGGTAAACGAACGGGAGTTGCAGCTTTAAACATGGCATTAGACATGTTGCATGAAAAATTAATCGGTGAAAAAGATGTTGTTATGCGTGTTACACCGGCACAATTGGATGAATTGCTTCACCCTATCTTAGATTCTGCCGATGAAACAAAACATCAAATCCTCGCTAAAGGATTACCCGCAGGCCCCGGCGGTGCGGTAGGTGTGATTGCTCTTACCAGCGAAAAAGCAATGGAATATAATAAATTACATATTAAAAACATTTTGGTGCGTGAAGAAACGAATCCCGAAGACGTAGAAGGCATGCGTGCGGCAAGCGGCATTCTTACAGCTCGAGGCGGTATGACATCTCACGCTGCTTTGGTTGCCCGCGGATGGGGAAAATGCTGTATTGTAGGTTGTGAAGCCGTGAAAATCGACCTCTCGAAAGGAATTGTAAGCATTGGATGTAAAACCTTCAAGGAAGGTGACGAAATCAGCTTAAACGGCTCCAGAGGTTGGATATATGAAAAAGCTATCAAAATGATCGATGCAACCGAAAATCCTCGTTTCCAAGAGTTCATGAAAATTGTCGATACACATCGCAGCATGGGCGTACGTACCAATGCCGATACCCCCGAAGATGCTCAGAATGCTATCAATTTTGGAGCTGAAGGCATAGGACTGTTCCGTATCGAACACATGTTCTACGGAAAAAACAGCGAAGCCCCTCTGGCTAAACTACGCAATATGATTTTGGCTGATAATACGCAAGAAAGAATCGCCGCTTTGAACGAACTTGAACCTTTCATACGCCAAGCTGCCAAAGGCACTTTAAAAGTTATGAACGGTAAACCCCTTACTTTCCGCTTGATGGATCCTCCTTTGCATGAATTCGTTCCACAGACAGAAGATAAACAACGCGAATTGGCAAAAGAAAAAGGCATGGCTTACGAAGAAATTAAACGTCGAATCGATGCCTTGCATGAAGTGAACCCCATGATGGGATTAAGAGGTGTTCGTTTGGGTATTGTTTATCCCGAAGTTACAGAATCACAATTTCGTGCTTTATTCGAAGCTACAGCGGAATTATTAAAAGAAGGATTAGACCCTCAATTGGAAATCATGGTTCCTTTAACTATATCGGTTTCGGAATTAAAACATCAAAAATGCATTTGCGATAGAGTTCATGCACAAGTAGAAGCAAAATTCGGAATAAAAATTAAATATCTATATGGTACTATGATAGAAATTCCGCGTGCTACACTCGTAGCCGACGAAATTGCAGAAGTGGCCGACTTCTTCTCCTTCGGAACCAACGATCTCACCCAAATGACCTTTGGTTTCTCCCGCGACGATGTCAATGCCATTGTCAACACTTATATAGATGAAAAAATCATCCCTGCGGATCCTTTCAACACATTAGATCAGGAAGGTGTCGGACAATTGGTGAAACTCGGGACCCAACGCGGACGCAGTAAAAAAACCAATTTGAAAGTTGGTGTGTGCGGTGAACACGGTGGCGATCCTGCTTCAATAGAATTCTTCTTTAATACGGGATTCAACTATGTTTCATGCTCTCCCTTCCGCGTACCTGTTGCACGTTTGGCTTCCGCACAAGCTGCTATTAAATCAAAAAAATAAATTATTAGATGTATATAATTTAAAACCTTCTTCTTTCACGGAGAAGGTTTTTTTATTTTATGGCTTTCAAACATGCTGCCATCTTTCGTGCAATTAACTCGGAGGCACTCCCTTCCCCCAACATATGCTGCAATTCTTTATACTTATTAAGCATAAACTCACGGTATGTTTCGTCCTCAATTATACGTTTTAACTGCATGCTAAGTTTTTGTTCATTCATTTCTTTTTGAATAAGCTCCACAACCACCTCTGCATCCGCAATTAAATTTACCAACGAAATATATTTGATGTTTTTAATCAAATGCTTGGCAATAAGGTAAGAAAAATAATTTCCTTTATAGCAAACCACTTGAGGCACATTGAATAAAGCTGTTTCGAGCGTTGCCGTGCCGGAAGTAACCATCGCTGCAAAACTGTTTGCCAAAAGAGAATAAGTTTGATTATATATTATTTGAACCGAATTATCTTTGCACAGCAATGCATATAAAGGTTTATGATGCTCAACACCTGCTATGACAAAACGGTATCCCTTGAGGTGTTTCTTTGCCTTAAGCATAATAGGGAGCATATTTTCAATCTCTTGTTTCCGGCTGCCCGGAAGTAGGGCAATAATAGGTTCTTCTCCAAAACCATTGTTTTTTCTGAAATCGTCATCAATTTCAGCTTGCTTCACCACATCCAAGAGAGGATGTCCGAGATAATGTGCCTTGATTCGATACTTGGCATAAAAAGCTTGCTCGAAAGGAAGAATAACAAATACTTCATCGATGTATCTTTTTATTTGTTTTATTCTCGACGTATGCCAAGCCCAAATTTGCGGTGAAATATAATAAAAAACACGGATGTTTTTCTTATGCAAGAATTTAGCTATACGAAGATTAAAACCCGGATAATCCACCAATATCACCACATCGGGTTGAAAGGATAAAATATCGTTTTTGCAAAACCAAATATTGGATAAAATTGTTTTAAGATGTAAAGCCACCTCAACAAAACCCATAAACGCCAAATCTTTATAATTTTTTACGATTTCGGCTCCTTGTTTTTGCAGCAAATCCCCACCCCAAGCACGTATATGCGCTTGATTATCTATCTTAATAAGATGTTTAATCAAGTTCGAAGCATGCAAATCACCCGAAGCTTCGCCGGCAATAAGGTAGTATTTCATACACTAATTTTCATTTAAAAAATTTGTTAAAGGACTGCTTGCTTCGGCGGTTCTAATTGGTAAAGCCAATTGAGCTTCAAAAGCCCTTCGTCCGGCTTCGACAGCCATTTTAAAGGCAACAGCCATTTCCACCGGATTACCGGCAATGGCAATAGCCGTATTAATCAAACAAGCATCGGCACCCATTTCCATAGCCTCCGCGGCATGCGAAGGAGCACCGATACCGGCATCAATCACCACAGGCACATTACTTTGTTCGATAATAATTTCAAGCATCTCTCTCGTTTTTAAACCTTTATTTGTTCCAATCGGAGCACCCAAAGGCATCACGGCAGCGGCACCCGCTTCTTCTAATAATTTACATAATACAGGATCTGCTTGAATATAAGGCAATACAACAAATCCTTTTTTAACCAATATCTCCGTTGCTTTCAAGGTTTGAACCGGATCGGGCAATAAATAGCGCGGATCAGGATGAATTTCCAATTTCAGCCAATGGGTATTTAAAGCTTCTCTTGCCATTTCAGCGGCAAAAACCGCTTCTTCAGCATCACGTGCTCCGGAAGTATTCGGAAGAAACGTAATATGTTCATGAAAAATATGTTTAAGCATATCATCCGCTTCGTTCTCTACATCCACCCGCTTTAATGCTGCCGTTACCATTTCCGTACCGGAAGCAAGAATAGCTTGTTCCATCACTTGATTGGAGCTGAATTTTCCTGTTCCCAAAAACAAACGCGATGTAAATGTTTTATCGCCTATAATAAGTGTATCCATATATTATTAAATACTAATAAATCTGTATTTTAATCCTATTGATTAAGGTTGTACAAAAGTAATCATTTTTGTTTAGCATTTAAAATTTAATTCATTTTTTAATGTACTATATATGCGTTAACACACCAAGAAAGCAACAAGCAGACAAAACACTAATAAACGGACAGCTTTTTATAACTTGAAATAATATGCTGATAAACTGCTATTTATTTTATTTTGGGCGTGCCCCCTTCGGGGTCGGGCTTTCCGCTACAAGTCCTCGCTCGCAAGCTCCCTGCGGGCTTTCCGCTTCAATCCCTCACGCAAGCTCTTTACCAACGACTTACCATTCTTTAAACCATTTTTTCAAGGATACAACACGTTAATTAATTGTTAGTTTTTATCTATCAGTTTTTCAACGCCTTTGATTTCATATTTTTTCAGATTTTAGATTCATCATACATGATTTAATTCCCATTTTTTTCTGTTTTTTCTCCTTAAAATTAGTATATGGAAATCTTCTTTATACACTCATTAACAATATTTTGCTTAGTGCTTAAAATTTACTACTTGATGCAAATTTGTTTTCTACGCAATATAATATATAACGAAAGGCATCGGAAGATTCTACAAAAAGCATCCATCACCTGATAATAAAGGAAAAATTTTAAATCCACATTATGCATTAGGATTTCTTCGAGAATGCATTATCCGAGTTCAATGTTTTAACAATCTATGTATGATAAAAATACAGTTTTATTTATCATAATATCAACTACATACAGACCGCTGCGGACGACCCCT
>MWCE01000194.1 GCA_002069895.1 Bacteroidetes bacterium ADurb.Bin234
AAAGGTTACTGAGGTGGATTGTTACTACTTTGAATAATCTTGATTCTATTTATGGAACTATTTTATTATTTGTGATCACTGGTTCAATCATTATTTTTGAATTGCGACGCAAGAAAGAATTAATTATTGATGCCCTCACTATCTTTAATTTCTATTTTATATTACTTTACACACTCGCTCCTCTTTATTTTCTTCTTATCGATACAGAGCATATCAACCACTGGTTTATTTCTGGTTTCAACTTATTAAGGATTTCATTTTACGTTCTGTTGTCCTATATTTCGTTTATTGTTGGATGGCAAATGATGCGGTCAAAGGAGCCAATGGTAAAGCCACGTCGCCTAAAAAATACCAATGCATTTGTCAATATATGCTTGCTTGGCGCGATTATTTATGGGATGTCTTTCTTTCTCTTTATTCAATCTTTTGGTGGCCTGAAAGATGCCTTAATGCTTGGTGTACAATTGCGATATGGTTTAGCAAATGTCGAATTAGGAATGACGGCAATGGCAATGAGATTTCTTCCCATAGGAATCCTTTTGCTTTTGGTGTGCTATATCACTATATTCCTTGAACATGAACAATTAAACAGAACCCTTTGGTTTATGATAATGGCATTTGTTGCGATAAGTTTTGTACTCAGCAGTTTAATTTATGCAGGAAGAGGTAACATCATTTATGCTTTATTATACATTTATATTAGTCATGCAATCTATTGCAAGAAAATTAACAAATTTGGTGTTGTTTTATTTATAGTTATATTCCCTTTAATTATATTTTACGGTAAACAAAGTCTGTATTCCTTTTCTGTAGGATTGGAAAGCAGTGTTACTGATGCGATTTCTGCTTTCCATTACTTGCATGACATCCGCTTAACACACACAAATACTACGATTTTAACTTCCATTTTTCATGAAGCCTTTCACGGAATCCACTCTATAGAAGTTTCAGCAACCGAGGCAGGTAAAAGTGTACCTCATACTTTTTTTAGCGATTATTTCTGGTGTTTATTAAGGATTATTCCTCAAAAAGTTGTTATGACTTTTACAGCACCCCCACCAACAATTTCAACTATTAATACTTATTTATTGACTAACAATTTTATAGCAAGCTCACCCCCCGGTATCATAGCTTCTTTTATATATGCTGCGGGAATTCCGGGCGTAATGTTTGGCATGATGATTTATGGTTCGATTGGATCTATAATAGAAAGAACTATTTACGAATGGTACTGTTCGAGTAAGGTTGCCTTGGCGTTCTATGTGACATTTAGCTTTATTTACGGGGGGTATGTAATTAACGGAGACCCAAATGGCCTTATATATTCTATCATACCTTTTATACTTGTTTATTTATTCCTGTGGCCGTTTCTGCATAGATATGATGAAGATATGACGATAAAAAATACCAACACATTGAACACTTAAAAATAGACACGCTTTCTGATTTATAAACATTAGACGAAGCTCCGAGGAAAATTATTTGAAACTCCTTATTGCAGGCGATTTCTTCATTTCGAACAATTTTAGAAATATATCTCTAATTGATAGCTCTATTACGCAACTGTTTCTTAATTCCGATTATAAAATAGTTAATCTTGAGACACCGTTGACGTCAGCCGGCGCTGAACATAAAATTGTGAAAACTGGACCCCATTTGTGCAGTTCCGAGAGGACAATGTTACCATACCTAAAAAAACTAAAAATAGACATGGTTACATTGGCGAATAATCACATATTAGATTACGGTGCGAAAGGTTTAAAAAACACAATTGATGCATTAAAGAGTTGCCAAATCAATTATGTTGGGGCAGGCATGAATCTAAAAGACGCAGCAGCACCATTTTCAATCGATTGTGACGGAATAAGAATTGCTATATTAAACTTTACCGAAAATGAGTGGTCAATAGCAGAAGAAAATAAGCCTGGAGCCAATCCACTTAACATTATAGATAATCTGAATTATATTAAAGCTGCAAGAGCCGTACATGATAAGGTAATTTGTATCATTCACGGCGGTCATGAATTTTATAAATACCACTTTTATGCAGAGCAAGGTGCCGATGCAATTGTGGGGCATCACACGCATTGTATCGGTGGATTTGAAATTTATAAAAATGTGCCTATTATTTATAGCTTAGGGAATTTTTTGTTTACATTAACCTCCAAAAATGAGGAATGGTACACAGGACTTTTAGCAGAATTGACAATTAATAAAGAGAATTCGATAAAGTTCAAGTTGCTACCTATAAGGCAAAGAAAAGAAAATTTTGAAGTTTATTTGCTTAAGGAAGAAAAAAGCGCTGCCGTTATGAGACAGATTAAAGAAATTAATAAAACAATTTTGAATAGAGATAATTTACAGGAAAGCTGGTTAAATTATATACAAAAAAATACAAGTCAATATTTAAATACATTGTCATTTACGAATGGAATTGGCAATTATTATGTGCGTTTGGTTTTGCAACGGTTGGGTTTTGGAAAATTTTTTTTAAGCAAAGAGTATTTAAAACTTATATTAAATTTAATGCGTTGCGAAGCACATTCAGATATTATAAAAGAAACTATCAAAAAATATTTGGGAGACAATTAATATTTAAAATTACACTGCTACCTCTAGTTAATTGAACAAATTCAGTTGGTTACTGACTGAAAGTTTATAATTATCGGCCCACGCCACCGAGTTGGCGCTTTATCATAGAGCAACTTGCTGATATCGACATAATCGGTTAAAGTCCGTGCGGCATCCGGAAAGTCCGTGCGGCTTCCGGGATGATGAGACCGTACCGCCACTGGTGCTTTATGCCTGGTAATTAGCGTGGTCCGGGAGCTGGCGAATTTGTTATTGGTGAAGCAATAGCCATCCCGATCAGAAGGGACAGCGCCCATTTATTTGGCTGATGAGAAATGACTGAAAACAAACAAAATCAATATGGTTTTTTTTTGCTGATGGCGTCGGGGCTGCGACGCCTTCTTTTTTTCCTGGTGGCGGATGCGGCCATTGTCTGCTTCTCCCTCCTCCTGGCCCTGCTTTCCCATTTCGACTTCAGCCTGAACATCCGCTACCTCGATCTGGTCGTGGAGATCGTTCCGGTCTTCATCGTTATCAAGATCCTGCTGCTGGCTTTGTTCCGGGTCT
>MWCE01000195.1 GCA_002069895.1 Bacteroidetes bacterium ADurb.Bin234
TTCGATTTCTTGTTCACGTGAACGGTTATGGTATTTGATATAATAATCTTTATATTCTTTTTTATTTAATTTATCTTCATAATTATTCAAATGAATTAAGTGATGTTCAACATAATGTACAATCTCATGTGATATGATAAATGCCAATTCACTTTCACTCGACACTTGAGCCATTAATCCTACATTAATTAATATGATACCGTTTTCGGTTGCCGATGCATTTACCACAGGCGATTTGAGTATATAAAAACGAAGTTCATTGCGTAAGACGGGATAATCTTTCAACACATTATCGGCTATGGTATTGATGTATTGATTTAATTTATTTCCATAAAGTATGTTCCCTCTTAAAAACATTTCTTTTAGGAATAAATTGAAATCGGCCGCATTGGTTTTCTTATTAATCAAAACTTGAAAATCGGAAGGTATTTCTCCTTCCGATGTTAAGGGCTTAAAGTTATCCAGATATTGTTGTGCTGTAAGGGAATGAATGGAAAATAAAAAGACACTTAATAATATGATTTGTTTTTTCATGTAATACTTTTAAAATCAATAATTATTTATAATTTATATTGACTTTATCGAGCGACACCATTTTACCGAGGTTAAAGAATAAAATGCTATTGTCTTCGGCAAAAAGGAAAGTATGCATGGATTTTTTATTGGTTTTTCCGTCAAAAACTATTTGTGAACTTTCATTATCCCCGTCGATTTTAACTAATTTAACAATACATTTTCCTTTTTGCATTATTGGATTAATGGTCGATAATGTTTTCTTTGTTGAATTAATATTCCCGACGTGATCATTAAAAATCAAATAAAGATTTCCATTCTTTTCAAAGGCATCGAAAGAAAGGCAAAGACGTTTAAAATCGGTAATATGTACAAAAGATGCAAAGGCTTGATTCTTTCCTATGATCTTATGTGTTTCAATATCGCCATTACTTGAAAATGCAGTGTAAATAATATTTTTCGCATAATATTTATAGGAAGATCCGCCATTTTGTGAATAATATTGAACTACTGTTAATTGTTCTCCTAACAAAACAATGCGTCCGTTCGATAGTTCAATAATTTGATCAAAACCGAGAGATTCAATGTCATTTTTACTAAATGAAGCAGGAAAATCCTGATTTGAAAAATTACTTATGGTTTGTTCTTTCGGATTAAACATAATGGAAAAAGAACCTTTAACGTTTTCATTCATTTTTTCGGAATAATAACCGCCGACAAACACATTGCCGTTCTTTAATAATGTCATTCCTGCAGCAGTAATATAACCGATACTTTTACTGGTTTCAACTTGCATAAAATCGGTTTCTTTCACTTCGATTATATAAACTTTTTCATCATAAGTTTTTTTCTTTTCACCTGAATAGGCATGGATGCAAAGATACACAACTCCTTGATCGGTGATAGTAATGTCGGTTATTTCAAATGTTTTATTAGAGAAATCGGGAGCAACTGCATTTTCCCATATTTTTTGACCTTGTGCATCAAAAACCATTACCAGCATATCTTTAAAATTCTTCTTTTTGTCGGTAGTTAATCCCATTATACAAAAATGTGATTTATTGGGAGAAACACTAACACCCGAATAGCAATTGTCTTTTTTCTCACAGTCCATAGTCGTTAATTGTTCGGGTTTCCACGACATTTTCTTTTTATCACAGGTATTGATATAGTATTTTTCCAAACCTTTGGAAAAAATGGAATATATGGCTACAATCTCGTTATTGGTCTGAAATTGATTTCGGAGACGATAATCATCGGGAATTTCAACGACGGGCGAAGCGCTTACCTTTCCGCTTTTATTAATGGTATAAACAATAAACTCGTCGAAATTATCACGGAAAACATATTGGTTTTCATCTTCATTACCATCTCCTTTATCCATAGGATATGTTTTGAAATTATAAAACCAACCTGATTTTGCAACGTTTGGATAAAGAGGTTTAACTGTCTGTGCACTCAAAGAAAGGATTAATACTACAAAAACGCAAAAAAACAATGACTTTTTCATTTTATAAATTTTATTTATTATTAAATTTTGTTTGCAAAGGTAATAAAAAAATAACTATTTCAAATGATTTTAAAATAAAAAAACATCCTATTAAAAAAATAAGATGTTTTCTTCACTTTATGATTGCTTTAAATTAGTCAATCAGCGTAAAATTATCTTTACCTACACCACATAAAGGGCAAACCCAATCATCGGGTAAATCTTCAAAAGCGGTTCCGGGTTTAATGCCGGCATCTTCGTCGCCAATAGCTGGGTCGTAAACGTATCCGCATACATCACATTCGTATTTTTTTAATGTTGACATGTTTTTTGTTTTTAAATTAATATTAATTGATTTATCTATATAAGTAGGGGCATTTTTAGGTGATTTCCCCTTCATTACATTGCGGTAATATGCATAAGTCATTGCAGCCGTTTCATTATCAAGGAGGGTCGCTTCAACTACTTCTCCAATAAAAATGTAGTGAGTGCCAATTTCAATGGTTTGTGTTAGTTTACAATCAAAATAACAGATGACATGATCTAAAAAAATAGGAACATTACATGATCCGTATTTTAAGGAACATCCCTGCATTTTTTGTTTGTTGACTTTTCCGCTTTGGTATCCGAATTTACGGATAACATCGGCAGGGGTGTTTTGCGATAACAAAGAAATAGAAAAAGATTTGTTTTCTAAAATTATATTTGCCGTAAAATTGTCTTTATTACAACTAACCCCTAAACGTGGCGGCTCGGCAGTTACTTGAAAAACCACATTCGAAAGGAATCCGTTTCCGAATTCTTTGTTACCTGAACATACGACATACATTCCATAAGGAAGGGTTAACAATGCATCGGGATTTATCATATATTTTAGTTTTATTTTAAACGTATGCTTCAATGTAATTGTTCAACCGTATGATTAAAAGTATTATCAATTACAAATCGTTGGGGTTATTATATTTTAAAAAACACAAATAGTTTAATTTATAGAGATTGAATAGAAATAAATTAGGGAAACGACTATTGAAATTCCATAACATAAATCTTTTAAACAAAAAATAGTTATAGTAAAATATTCGCGTTAATTTCCATTTCTCAATAATAGTATATACACTTAACAAACGTATATCTTTAATTAATAAATCGTGTTCAGGATATTTCTCGTATAGTATTTTTAAATTTTCAACTCCTTGTCTTGTTTTTTCGAGATATACTTCATTTTCGTCGATACCTGTATGATAAAGCGGATTGTCAATGTGTTGAATTATGCAATTTCGTTTTCTGAGTTCAAAACCGAATAAAGTGTCTTCATGTCCGTAGTTTTTCAGCAATTCGTTGAAGCGGATAGACCAAAACAGTTTTTTAGCAATTAAAAAATTAAAGGTTGAAAACTTAGTGTTTGGTTTTTTATTTCTCTCTTCGGCGGTTTTGGTTTCGGCACGTATACCATAGGTCCATCTTAAACGGCGGTTTTGCTTGGGCTGTTCGGATTTATAAGCCGTTCCTCCGCAAACAACCACACATTCTCCCTTGCAATAAGGAATATATCTTTTTATAAACTCGTCATCTACGGGTTCTGAATCACAATCGAGAAAAAGCAAGTAGTCGTATTGAGCTTGTCCGGCAAGGAAATTCCTGGCAACGGATCGTCCTGCCTTGGTAGGTAATTCGATTAACTTGGTGTTTGATAAGTTTTTTAACACAATATTTTCTTCCCTATAATGGGTATTATCGGAAGCGTCGTCTAATAAAAGTATTTCAAAAGTAATGTTTAACGCCGTGGCTTGTTTATGTAAATTACGTACCAAAGGAACGGCATTATAATTATAAATAGGAATTAATATTGATAGCATGATTATTCGTAAACTTTACCTTGTTCAATATGTAAAACACGCGAAGGAATCTGATTAATAATGGAATAATTGTGGGTGGCAATCATAACAGCAGTTCCTTTTTTACTTATGTCACGGAATAAATTAAAAATTTCATAAGAAGTTTCGGGATCAAGATTTCCGGTAGGTTCATCGGCTAAAATAATTTCGGGGTCGTTTACCAAAGCACGGGCAATACACACCCTTTGTTGTTCCCCTCCCGATAATTGGTGCGGCATTTTATGTCCTTTGGTACGTAATCCGACCAAAGTTAAAACCTCTTCTATGCGTTCGTCTCGTTTAACATTATCTTTCCATCCCGTTACTTTGGTAACGAATTTCAAGTTTTCAAATACACTACGATCATATAATAATTGAAAATCTTGAAACACTATTCCTAACTTCCGTCTAAGTCGTTGAATGTTTTTTGATTTAATTCTAAACAGATTGTATCCTGCCACATGAAGGTCGCCTTTCATAAGCGGGAGGTCGCCATATAATAATTTTAACAGATTGCTTTTCCCCGAACCGGTTTTTCCTACCACATAAACCATTTCTCCTTTATTGATAGAAAAGCTGATATCCGATAAAATGAGTATTTTCTTTTGATAAATATCAACATTCTTTAAAGATATTATCGGCTCGTCGGAAGGAGATTTATCTTCGTTTTCCGGATTTGAATTTTCAGCATTTGATGGAATTTTTATTGTTGCCGGTTGATCCGTTTTTCCTTCCGTTTTGTTTTCGTTTGTTTTATTATCATCAATTATGGGTTCTATTTCTAAATTTATCATTGCGGTCATGATTTTGTCGTTTGCAAAATTACATTATTTTTTTTATAAAATACAGCGTCAATGTTATTTTGTGTCATAGTCTAATGCATTGATATGTTTCCATTTCATTTGTACTCGACATATTTCTTGTGCTTCTTTCGACGTAAAGATAGAAGAAATAAAAGTCATGGCATCGCTTTGCTGTCGTTGGATAGCGTATTGTGTTTTGTAATATGCTTGTGAAATAAAATGAATATTACAGGATGTTATCTGGTTTTTTTGATGGAACTCATATCCATATTCATCTAATATCCAAGCAATGTAGCGGGTGTTGTTTACATGTTTGTTCATATCGACATCGGAATATAAGACGGGATGAAACAGCTTGTTTTCATCTAATTCGATACGAGGGATTTTTGCAATTCGTTTTTCCAATACCATTTCATCTCTCAGCATATTGCTGTTTCGAGCTATGTCAATTTTTTGGGGTTTAAATTCTTCTTTGTTTAAAATCACCCAAGAAGAAGTGGCTGTAATAATACGTTTATTATCCTCATCGAAAGCTTCAAATTCGCGGGGGTAAGTAATTATTTCCATCGGACGTCCCCAGGTTCTAAGCCGCAGTGTTTCATTCCAACGCGGCATGCGTTCTATTTCGATATGGAGTTTTACCAATGCCCAAAACATATTTTTAGTTTGCAGAAAATGCCATCCTACATTATTATTATTGGAGTGAGCCCAAGCCACTTCCTGCATAAAACACATTAAATTAGGAAGCGTTAGGTATTGATTTGTATCAACCATATATGAATAAATAGGAAAACTTTGTTCGTAAACGTTTCGTTCTTGCATATTTAGAAAATCTTTAATTTTAATTGAAATTTTATGCAAAATTACTTAATCTTAAAAAAGTAATCCATCATTTTTATGTAATTATCTTGCGCTGAAAGGCATGTATCTATCAAATATTCTTTTACCTTAGGGTATTCCGATAACCCTCTATAATAAAAAAACTTATACTCATCTTCAATAATAAAAGGAATAATATTGTTCAACAAACATTCTTTAAAGAGTATTAATCGTCCCACACGTCCGTTTCCGTCTTGAAAAGGATGAATTTGCTCAAATTGAAATTGAAAATCAATAATATCAGTTAACGATATGAGTTGTTTTTTATGATATGTTTCCAACAGTTTTTTCATCTCATGAGGCACATCCGATGGCAAAGCAGTTTCTATTCCTCCCACTATATTCGGTTTTAGTTTATAATCACCAACATTAAACCATGATTTCTTAACATCGGAAGTATTATATTTTAATAAATAATGAAATTTTTTGATGTGTTTTTCCGATAAAGGCTCATCGGCAATGTTTAACATATAATCAAAGCATGAAAAGTGATTGATTGTTTCGAGTATATCATCAACATTTGTTGTTTTTTCACCGTTTTCTAAATATAAAGTATTTGTTTCAAAAATGTAACGTGTTTGTTCTTCCGACAGCTTACTGCCTTCTATACGATTTGAATTATAAGCAAGTTTGATTTGGGTTTGATGGTAAATCCCTCCTTTCAAACGGCTCGATTTTTCTTCCCTTAAAACTGTTAAAAGATTCATATATCTTTTATTATTATAAATTTTGAGCAAAGATACTAAATAAATAAAGAAGGATTAGAAAAATAACACCCTAATCTAACAAAAATCACGTCCCGGAAGAGAGTAAAAACCTCGTTGCGATGAGAAATTTAACTTATAAATAATGATATTAAATCAAGAATTTAGTATTTTTGCACTGCAATTAAAATTCCCGTTTTAGGGGGATTGGTTTACATTGAATATTTAATTTAATAATTTATGAAGCGTTTCATTTTCTTTGCCATAAGCTTAAGTGTTTCCTTGTCATTATTTGCACAAAACAAGTTGTTTAATTTAGAAGATCTTTTTAAAACAAGAGAACTTTATGCTGAAAATTTAAGTCAATTACAATGGATTCCAAATACTTATGATTTTGTGTATGTTAAAAACAATCTACTTGTAAAAGGAACACTCCATCAAAAGGAAGTTGATTCGTTTGTTACTCTCAATGAATTAAACGATGCCTTGATTAACGCAGGACTTTCTTCATTAAAATCTTTTCCTTATATTTTGCATTGGACTTCAGAGCATGGATTTTATTTCCGGTGGCAAGAAAAATTATTGCATTATACTATTGATAAAAAAAATATCGACAAACAAATTTCCATTAACAAAGAGGCCGAAAACATAGAAATAGATTTTAAGCATGCGCAACTTGCTTATACCATTCAAAACAACCTTTATGTAGTTGAAGAAAACGCATCGCCTTTTCAAATTAATCCGACGGCACCGGAAGATGTTAAGTTCGGACATATTGTTCATCGGAATGAATTCGGTATAGAAAATGGCTCCTTTTGGTCACCTAATGGAAATTATTTGGCATTCTATCGAATGGACGAAAGTATGGTTGCTGATTACCCATTGGTCAATACTTCGACTCCAATGGCTACCTTAAAAAATGAAAAATATCCCATGGCAGGAGAAACTAGCCATCAAGTAAGTTTGGGGGTTTATGATTTGAAAACAAAACAAATTGTGTATATCCAAACCGGAGAGCCCAAGGACCAATATCTTTGTTGCATCAGTTGGAGTCCCGACGAAAACTATATTTTTATCGCTGTTTTGAATCGAGAACAAAACCATCTTAAACTTAATCAATACGATGCTAAAACAGGACAATACATTAAAACTATGTTTGAAGAAAAAAATGAACGGTATGTCGAGCCAAGTCATCCCATGTATTTTCTTCCGAATAATCCGAATCAATTTTTATGGTTGAGTCGTCGAGACAGGTGGAATCATTTCTATTTATATGATTTATCGGGTAAATTATTGAAACAATTAACCAAAGGAAATTGGGAAGTAAAAGATTTTGCAGGATTCGACCCGGCGGGAAACAATATGTTTTTCTATTCCAATAAAGATGAGATAACCGGTAATCATTTCTATACTTTAAACTTAAAAAACCAAAAAATCACTCGCATCACTAACGAATCGGGAACACATCGTATAATGGCAAGCTATGACGGGACTTATTTTTTAGATATATATAACAGCATTGATATTGCGAATGAAATCAAAATAAAAGACAGAAAAGGCGAAGAAAAAGCCTTGTTGTTGAAAAACAAAAATCATTTAAGCAATTATGCACTTCCGGAGACAAGATTATTTACGATAAAAAATCCAAACAAAAATGATTTGTATTGCCGGATGATACTTCCACCGGGTTTCGATTCCAACAAAACTTACCCGGTTTTCATTTATGTGTATGGAGGTCCACATTCACAAATGGTAACCAACACCTGGTTGTCAGGCGGATGGTTTTTACATTATATGGCACAAAAAGGCTATATTGTTTTCACTTTAGATAATCGAGGCACCAATTATCGAGGTTTTGAGTTTGAAAGTTGCATTCATCGTCGTTTGGGTGATTTGGAAGTTGAAGACCAAATGTGTGGAGTTGATTATTTAAAATCATTGCCTTATGTCGACATTACCCGCCTATCGATCGACGGCTGGAGTTATGGGGGATTTATGACATTATCCATGTTTTTAAGGCATCCCGGCGTCTTTAATCGTGCCAGTTGCGGAGGTCCCGTTATCGATTGGAAATACTATGAAGTGATGTATGGCGAACGTTATATGGATACACCGCAAGATAATTCGGAAGGATATAAAAAGGCTTCTTTGTTGAATTATGTCGACAGTATACAAGGAAAATTGTTGATTTTTCATGGATGCATGGATCCGACGGTGGTTTGGCAAAACACTTTGCAATTTATAGATAAAAGCATAAAAGCACAAAAACAAGTGGATTATTTTGTTTATCCCTCTCATGGACATAATGTAGGAGGAATAGACCGTTTGCACCTGTGGAAAAAGATAGAAAATTTCCATGCTTATTAATACTCCTTATCAATGGAGTTATTCGATTTGTAAATATTTGTTTTATAACGGTTTCAGCATTAGAAATATTTGTAGCGCTTGATTGAGGGCATGAATCAATCCTAAAAATCCCGCTGATTTTCAGTGCAAAATTTGGGAATAATTGATCTTTTGTATATTATTGAATATGTGAGATATGCAAAGTCAATTATAGTACTAGAGACCCCTTTGAAGCAGGCTGGTAATATCCCAAAATGTGTGTATTTTCTATTTCTTTTAATTTCTGCAAAATTATACATTTTATTTTAATTTATAGAAAAAGGAACGAAGCGAAGGCTTGCCGAAGCGAAGTTCCTTTTTCTGTTTTTTATT
>MWCE01000196.1 GCA_002069895.1 Bacteroidetes bacterium ADurb.Bin234
CGATACCATATCCATTTATTTCTACAACAATTGTTCCGGCAATTCGAATGGAACTTTTATTATCGGTTCAAGCGATAAAGCACAATTCAATTCCGTTATGCATGCGTTAACTGCTTTTATCAATAATAAATGCGTAGATAAAGATATATGCTTAAAAATTGAAACCGGAACCTATACTGAAAATATCGACTTAAGCAATTTAGCTTATTATTTTAAAAATCATTCTTTAACTATAGCTTCTTTAGCTAATCATCCCGATAGTGTTATTCTCAACGTCCCTTCGGGTATTTTGTTTACTTTAAATAACACCGATAATCTTTTTATCAACAACCTTACTTTAGATGTAGCAAATACGGGCACTTATGCCGTTCAGTTTTGCGGTAAAGCCGATAATGTTGAAATACGTAATTGTAAAATATTTGCCAATCCACAAGCCACAAGTTCTGAATATGGATGCATTTATAATACTATAAATAAATCGTATATGTTGAATAATATCCGTATTGTCGGTAATAATATGGACGGAGGATTCGAAAATATCCATCTTTACGGAGGGACCATATCTAATTATAGTTTTGGTCTTAGGGTGGATAGTAATATTTGCTCCAATGCTTATAGGATTGGCATAGGTTTGGTTTATACCGATATATTAAGTGTTTCACATAATATTGTTTATTCAAGAACCGATAATATAACAGGCGATTTTTTTGGAATATATTTAAAAAACAGCACAATCAATCTGCTTAATGCTAATTCAATAAATATAAAAGGAATTGCTAACCGCTTATATTCCATTTATTTATATGAAATCAATTCAAATGTTACGAATTCGGCATTAATAGTTAATAATGAAGTGAATGCTATTGCCAATGGAAATTATTCCTACGGGATGTATATATATAATGCTAAAGCCAATATATATCACAATTCAATCTATTTAAGAACCGTTTTGGGTGGTGGAACGGGCATTCACCATGCTTCTGTTTACCCTATAGTATTAAAAAATAATATGATAGTATGTTCAACAGGACAAGTACCTTTTAATGGTATTCCCGATGTTTCGGACTATAATAATTTATACAGCGAAAATTTCTCCCTTTCATTATGGCAATTAACCTCCGGACATGACAAACATTCCCTAAGCATGATGCCGACTTTTAAAAATGCCACTAACAATTTGGAGTTATCCGATTACAGTTCTTTTGTTTGCCCTCGAATAAACGATGTGATTACCGATATTAAAGGTATGAATCGACCCTCTGTTACAAATATGGGTGCTTATGCCGGAGATGTTTTAAATAGTAGTGATTTGGATTATGTTCCTATCAAAGAGATACAAAAAAATCTGAACAAACCGGTTGGACATAAACATAGAAGCCTTGCCGATGTTCAAAAAGATTTGCCTGTGATTTCTCCCGATAGTGTTTTTAAAGGTTTGTTTGGTTATATAAAAGAAGCCCGTATTGAAGATTTACATTTAGTAAATACTTATATTAACAGTGTTTATTTTGTGGGAGCTTTATCCGGTTGTGCTGATTCCTTATCCAGTGTTTTAAATTGCTCAAACAGTGGATTTGTGAAAGGTGATTATTATATTGGCGGATTGTTGGGTCGCAGCATGAATTCAACCCTAAATAATTGTGTAAATACAGGATGGGTTCAAGGTTATGCCGCCATAGGAGGGCTTTGCGGTGATGTAAGAAATGATGCCGTTGTGTCGACATGTGTTAATGCCGGCATGGTGAAAGGTTCAAGCGCAAGTATAGGCGGGATTTTAGGTATTATCGACTCTGCTACTATCAGTCATTCTATTAATGTTGCAACCGTTAAAGGCCCTAATTTAGTCGGAGCCATCGTTGGGAAGGAAAATTATTCGATTATAAATAATTGTATTTACGATAAGCAATTATGTGTTAAAAAAGCAATAGGACAAGAAACCAATAGTATAGGAACCGATGATATAGCCAATAATGTAGTAGGAAAGCTAACTACCGAAATGTTGTCCGATGCACAAGCTGTGATACTTGATCTTCCTGGCAATCAGTCTTGGGTTTATGAACAAGATATGTATCCTCGCCCAAAAGGTATCGAAAATACCGATGTAGCTCTCGTTTCCGCCATTCCGGTCTTCTTGAAAAAAGAAGAACACATTGATAGCGTTTTTACTGACTTTATTGTTGGAAAAGGAAACGATTCGCTAAAAACAAAATGGTTGAGTAGTGATACAATTAAACTTACTATCGATGATACTTTAGCAAGCATAGCTTGTGGCATGAGAAACGATACGCTAAGTATATCTACAAAACGTAAAGATGCCGTGAAATCGGTTTATCTACGTGTTACTAATCCAACCGAAAAACTCCTTCGGCCTGCTTACATCCACGGGACAAATGCCATTGACACGCCGGGATATTACACTTTCTATGTAGATCCCGTTAAAGGCGCTACCTCCTATGTATGGTATGTTTCCAATAACAAATGGGTGGGAAAAAGTACAACTAATTCAATAACCTTATATGTTAAAGATAGCGGATCGGTTGTAATAAGCGTTAAAGCCCTTAATAAATGCTATGAAACTATTTTAACAGAATTAAAAGTACATTCTTATATTGAACCTGTTATCCCGAAATATTATATCTTCTCTATGGATCAAAATATACCTAATCCCGTTAAGCAATTTACCAAAATTCCGTATCATGTTCCCGACGACGGTAATGTTCTGTTCCAATTAACAACAGTGAGCGGTCAAGTGCTGTTTACCGAAGAATTAAAAGCAAAAAAAGGTGAGAATATGTTCGAAATCAACCTCGAACAACTATCAAGTGCCGTTTATTTTTATACCATGGAATATAAAGGTATTCGCCTTGAGAAGAAATTAAGCATTCAGAAATAATCGTGAATTATGATTGATGAATTATAAATTGTTTTTTCGTTTCTAAAACGCCCCAAGTTGAAAGACAATGTATTGAAATACTTAGGACTGAAAAATGAAAAATCAATTTACATATGGATGCAGTAGATTCAAGTGGATTTTTCCGACAAATCACCAAATAATAATAATAATGGTAAATTGAAATAGTTAACAAAAAAGTATGAAGCTTTTTTGTGGAAACACTAAACATATACTTTTTTAATGTACTTTTGCGATAAAGAAAAAGATTGATAAAAAGATTGATAAATAAGATTTTAATATACAGCGAAATATATTAAATAAGATAAAGAATGATATATGAGTTTGGAATTAAGTGAACAGGAAATAATTAGAAGAGAAAAATTAAAAGCTTTCGAAGCATTGGGAATTATTACCTACCCGGCCGACGAGTATCCGGTGAATGTTCAATCGAAAGATATTCATGAACAGTATGAACATAATCCGGAAGCTTTTCAAAATGTATGTATAGCCGGAAGAATAATGAGTCAACGGATTATGGGAGCCGTAGCGTTTTATGAACTTCAAGATGCATACGGCAGAATACAAGTATATACCAAACGCGATGAAATTTGTCCCGGAGAAGATAAAAGCCTTTATAACCTTGTATATAAAAAATTAGATATAGGTGATATCATAGGCGTGAAAGGATTTGTGTTCGTTACGCAGATGGGCGAAATTACCATACATGTGAAAGAATTTACCTTATTATCCAAATCCTTACGACCGCTTCCCATCGTTAAACAAACGGATGAAAATGTTTATGATGCATTTACCGATCCGGAACAGCGTTACAGGATGCGTTACCTTGATTTGATTGTGAATCCCCACATAAAAAAAACTTTTATTCAACGTACCGCTATTATTAATGAGATACGTAATTATTATAATGAACAAGGTTATCTCGAAGTAGAAACACCGGTCTTGCAACCCATACACGGAGGTGCGGCCGCCCGTCCTTTTGTAACCCACCACAATGCATTGGATATGCCTTTGTATTTGCGCATTGCCAATGAGTTGTATTTGAAAAGATTGATTGTCGGCGGTTTCGACGGGGTGTATGAATTCAGCCGGAATTTCCGTAACGAAGGTATGGATAGAATGCATAATCCGGAATTTACTTGTATGGAGCTTTATGTAGCCTATAAAGATTATAAATGGATGATGACCTCGGTCGAAACATTATTAAATCGTATAGCATTAAAATTACATGGTACAACAAAAGTGCAAGTAGGAGATAATATTATAGATTTCAGTTTGCCCTTTGCCCATACCACTATTTTGGATGCCATCAAAACTTTTACCGGTTACGATGTGAGTAATATGGACGAAAATCAATTGCGTGAAGTGTGTAATAAACTGCATATCGAAGTGGATGAAACAATGGGTGTCGGCAAATTGATAGATGAATTATTCAGTGAAAAATGTGAAGGTAATTTTATCCAACCCACTTTCATTATTGATTATCCTATCGAAATGTCACCGCTATGTAAACGACATCGCCACAATCCTAAACTTACTGAACGTTTTGAATTAATGGTATGTGGAAAAGAATTGGCCAATGCTTATTCGGAATTAAACGATCCCATAGATCAACGTTATCGTTTTGAAGAACAATTACGTTTGTCGGAAAAAGGAGATGATGAAGCCATGTATATCGATCAGGATTTTCTCAAGGCTTTGGAATTCGGTATGCCTCCCACTTCAGGTGTAGGGATAGGTATTGACCGTTTGGTGATGTTTATGACCAATTCATCTTCTATTCAAGACGTGTTGTTCTTCCCACAGATGAAACCCGAAAAACAACAGTTTGCTCCCACGGGCGAAGAATTTGAAAAAATAGGGGTGCCAAAAGATTGGGTTCCCTTGTTATTGAAATTGGAAATAAAAACATTGGATGATTTAAAAACTACCGCAGAAGCTAAACTTTTTAATGATTTGAACGGATTAAGAAAAAAAATGAAATTATCAATGCCTGCTTTGCAGTTATCCGAGTTGCAAACATGGAAAAATAATATTTAGAAAGAAAGGAGTATTCAGTTTACATGGCAAAAGAAACGAAACAAAAATTAGCTCGGATTGCTTTACCTGAAATAGATATGCAAGGGAGGGTGTTGCCTCAAGCCATAGATTTCGAGGAAGCTGTGTTGGGTGCTATGATGTTGGAACAGAATGCAGCCGTTAGTGTTATTGATATGCTGCGGGAAGAAATGTTTTATAAAGAATCACATCAAAAAATCTATAAAGCCATCACACAGGTGTTTCATGCAAGTGATCCTGTCGACTTACTTTCCGTTGCCAATCAATTGCGAAAAAACGGTGATTTGGAGGCCATAGGCGGTGCTTATTATTTATCTTCACTCACCAACCGAATCGTATCATCAGCCAATATTGAATACCATGCTCGCATCGTTTCCGAAAAATACATACAACGAAAACTTATATCTGTTTCGACAGAAACCATCCACAATGCCTATGACAATAGCTTGGATGTGTTGGAAATGCTCGATACAGCCGAAAAGAATCTTTTCGATATAGCCGAACAAAATTTCCGGCGAGATTCACGCACCATGCCCGATATTATCCGCGAAGTGCTCTCCGATTTGCAAGCCATGAAAATGTCGGATAAGAAATTAAGAGGATTGCCTTCGGGTTTTACCGAATTAGACAGGGTAACCAACGGATGGCAAAAAGCAAATCTAATTATTATTGCAGCTCGTCCCGGTATGGGTAAAACAGCCTTTGTGCTTTCCATGGCACGTAACATTGCTATAGAGCAACAAAAACCGCTTGCCTTTTTCTCCTTGGAAATGTCGGCAGCCGATTTGGTGATGCGTTTGATCTCTGCCGAGTCGGGTTTTAAACAAAACCAATTGAAGAAAGGTGATTTGACAGATGAAGACTGGGCTGTTTTGGTTAACAAAATGACTGAACTCTCCAATGCCAAACTGTTAATCGACGATACTGCCGGTTTATCCATATTTGAACTAAGGGCTAAATGCCGAAGGTTTAAACAGCAATACGATATTCAAGGAGTTGTTATCGACTATTTACAATTGATGTCGGGAGGACAAGACCTTAAAGGCGGAAACCGCGAACAAGAAATCAGCACCATTTCACGATCATTGAAAGCTTTATCTAAAGAATTGGATATACCTGTTATAGCATTATCGCAGTTAAACCGTTCGGTCGAATCGCGCACCACTCAATCCAAACGTCCCCAATTATCCGATTTACGTGAATCGGGTGCTATTGAACAAGATGCCGACTTGGTTTTGTTTATTTATCGTCCGGAATATTATAAATTAGCCACTTTTGAAGATCAAAAAACACCCGCTGCCGGATTAGCCGAGATTATGATAGCAAAACATCGTAACGGCCCCTTGAAAGATGTGAAATTACGCTTTATTGCCGATTATGCCCAATTCTGCGATATCGATAATTTCGATCAATACGTATCTGATTTTATGCCCAACGAAACAACACTATTAGATAATTATAATACAATACCTTCCAGAATTAATGAAGATAACGAAATGTCGTCACCTTCTAATTCCCCTATGTATCCTATAGATGATGGCGACCCCTTTTAAAAGAAATTAATTTTAAAGTACTATTTATGATACACATACAGAATTACGATTTTAAAGACAAAAAGGTGTTGGTGAGGGTCGATTATAATGTCCCCTTGAATGAAAAGTTTGAAATAGATGATACTACTCGCATTGATGCTTCCTTGAAAACCATAAATAAAATTTTAAAAGATGGTGGAGCCGTTATTCTTTTGTCGCATCTCGGTCGTCCCAACGGAAGAGAATATAAATATTCCTTGGAACATATTCATAACTATCTTCAAAAGAAAGTAGACGTAAAGGTGTTTTTTGCCGAAGATTGCCTTGGCGAAGAAGCACAACGTTTGGTTGATGCTTTACCTCCCCGTAAAATATTACTGCTAGAAAATTTACGTTTCCATGAAGAAGAGATGAAGGGTGATGTTGAATTTGCCAAAAAATTAGCTTCTTATGGAAATGTGTATGTTAACGATGCCTTTTCGGCCGCTCACCGCGAACATGCTTCCACTTCGGTGATTGCCCGTTTTTTCCCGAATAATAAAATGTTCGGATTTCTGATGCAAAACGAAATTGATAATTTAAACAAAGTAATGTTACATCCCAAACATCCCTTTACAGCTATTTTAGGCGGCTCGAAGATATCCACTAAAATTGATATTATCAATAATTTACTTAATAAAGTTGATAATATAGTGTTAGGCGGCGGAATGAACTATACCGTGCATAAAGCCATGGGTGGGGATATCGGTGCTTCATTGTATGAAGAAAATATGTTGCCTGTTGCCCGCGAAATAATTAATAAAGCCAAAGAATACAACGTAAATTTATATACTTCCATTGATACGGTTACAGCCACTAAGTTTGCTAACGATGCCGTTCGCAGGGTGTATTACACACCAACCATACCTCTTGATATGGAAGGGATGGACATAGGTCCCGAAAGTTGTGTTAAATATAGGGATGTAATACTTAAATCCGCAACCATTCTATGGAATGGTCCACTTGGCGTGTTTGAATTCGATAATTTCAGCAACGGTACCTTTATGGTAGCCGATGCAGTAGTGAAAGCTACCGAAAAAGGAGCTTTCTCCTTAGTGGGGGGAGGCGATACGATTTCATCTATTAACAAATTCAAATTAGCCGACAAATTCAATTACGTATCAACAGCCGGCGGTGCTATGCTCGAATTCTGCGAAGGAAGGCAACTGCCTGGTATTAGAAGTATTTTAGAAGATTAAATTAAAATATATAACTATGTCGCATCTTATCGCACCATCCATGCTATCGGCCGATTTCGGTCATCTGCAAAGTGATATCGAAATGATAAATAACAGTCAGGCCGATTGGTTTCATCTCGATATCATGGACGGTAATTTTGTCCCCAACCTGTCAATTGGTTTCCCTGTTCTTAAAGTTATTGCCAAATATGCAACAAAACCTTTGGATATCCATTTGATGATTAATAATCCCGACTTGTATATCGAACGTTTTTGTGTCGAAGCCAAAGCTTCATGGCTTACCGTGCATTACGAAGCTTGTACACATCTGCATCGTACATTGCAATCCATTAAGAAAATGAACGTCAAAACGGGGGTCTCCTTGAATCCTCATACTCCGGTTGAGGTGTTGGAAGATATTTTGTGCGAAACGGATTTGGTTTTATTGATGTCGGTTAACCCGGGTTTCGGTGGACAAAAGTTTATTGAACGTACGTATCCTAAGATTGAGAAATTAAAAAAGATGATTGCAAAACAACAACTCAATACCCTCATCGAAGTGGATGGAGGAGTTGATTTAATGAACTATAAACAATTATTAAATGCCGGTGCCGATGTGTTGGTTTGCGGTAACGCGGTTTTTGCTTCCGATTGCCCCGCCGATACCATTGCTCAATTAAAGAAAATATAATAATTATCCTATATGATTATGAAATATAAATATATAATCATACACCTCTTTGCCGTTTTGTTATGTCTTCCTTCCGCTCTTTTTGCCCAGTTAAGCGTTGCAGAGAAAAATGCATTAAACGAACAAGCAAAAGGATTCGATTTCTATTTTAATGGCGGCACCTACTTCGGGAATAAATTCCATGCCGGTTTCTATAATGGAAGTAGTTCTCCCGATGTAGATGTTAAAAGGGTGCTCAATAACTACCAATTAAAAAAACAAATTGATGACTTGATTGCCGAACGTCAAAACATTATATTGGATGCCAATGGTGTTAGTTTAGCTGAACTGCCTGAAAACATGAGATACAATATATCCTTTATTTTCGGCTTCGGTATTTTATACCATCTCAACAGGAATCTTTCCCTATCCCTTTCTTTTAGCCAAGCGCGTTTAACTGCCGTTTCAGGTTTTACTTTAACGTATAATTCGGGCGTTCCCGGAAACGAAAAACCTCAAATATTGGAATATAACCTAATAGGGAAAGAGGTACGTACTTTCTTTGAATTGGGTGTTACTTATATGTTTTATGCAAATAAGCATGCCTTGCCTTTCTTGGAATTGGCAGCCCAATTAAACAGCGTGAAAGTGAAAAGTGCCGATATGATTATCGAAGACAACGCTTTTAGCATGATTGATTACTACGGTGGACAAACCTATGATCCTACCATCGACCAAACCCGTATTGATCCTTATTTGGGCGGAGTAGGGGGCGGCGTGCTCGCCGGTGCCGGTTTACGCATTCCCTTTACGAAAGCCATTGCCATCGAACCTGTCGTTCAACTGCATTATTCTTTTATTAATTTAGAAGTGAACTATTTAAAGAAAATGTTGCCGCATTATAATATCATGATTCGTTTGATTGTAGGCGATAAAATATTTGCTAAATCCTAAAACATGAAAGCAAAATTGTTTTTTACATTTTCCTTGCTTTTAGGCCTTTTGTTATCAAATGCTCAATCTCCTGCTTTTACCCACTTTAAAGAAATCGATCAAAATGCGCGATTTGTAAAAATTGACTTACTCGGGAATTGCTATATTTCCGATGCTTCCGTTTTATATAAATACGACCGACAATTTAATCAACAATATGCTTTCTCCGATTTCTCCATCGGCAGCATACATTCCGTGGACGTAACGAATCCTATGAAAATCTTGCTGTTTTCAAAAGATTTTATGCGGTTAACCTTTTTAAACAATACATTGGCAAATCAAAACAAACCTTACTTGCTGACCGATTTGAATATTATGCAAGCAGCCTGTATATGTAGTTCTTATGATAACGGTTTTTGGGTGTTCGATGAAGTAACCGATGCCTTGATTCGTTTCGATGCAAATGCACGTAAAGTCAGCGAAAGCAAAACAATAAACCAAATTGTAGGATGTAAGTTACAACCCCTTCAGATGCAAGAAATGGGAAACAAGTATTTACTTATATGTGATACAATCAACGGTTTGATTGTTTTCGATTTATATGGAACCTATTTGAAAACAATTCCCATAAAGGATATAAAAAGCTTTTCCATTTGGAAGGATCAAGTGGTTTTTGTTAAGGAGAATAACTTAACCATATTAAATATGGATAACATCCAAACACTAACCATGGCTTTACCCCAACCCGGTGTGAAAGATGCCGTATTATTCGATAAATATCTGATATTGATTAACGCAAAAGGGAAGATAAGTGTGTATATGCACTAGTCGATGCTATACGATTTTTAAGTTTTAATTTCCGTAATGAACTTACGACCTGCGACCACTAAAAATACGGTGAGTAGTGCCTGGAAGCTTAAACAACAAAAAACAGCTTGAGCTTCCGACGTTCGTATTTTTTTTATATACATTTGAACAAACTCACTTTCTGTTATGGTTTCCTTGCATTCAATGGCACCGCAATAAAGTGCTTTTCCACCGCCTTTAATACAGGGCTGTGTTGTTTTCTTTATTTTAAAATTTATACTCATATCATAGTGATTTTAATTTATAATGCCATTGTTTAATTTTGCTAATCATCAAAAATAATCCGTTTTACTTCGGATTAAAAAAAAAGTATGCAAGGGGAAAATCCATTCATGCACGGATTTACATCCGTGCACGCTCGGATCTCAATCCGTGCACGCACGGATTTTTTCCGTGAATGCATCAAATTTTTTTTGAAGCGCATCAAATTTTACAGCTAATTAACAACCTGTAATACAGATATATATTAAATTGATCATTGATTTGATGCGCATCAAATTGCATCCATTGCTGCATGTTTTATTTGTAAACTACATCCACCTTTTTGTAATTGGCATTGGCTAACGCTTGCCTTAATTTCTGTCCGGGTAGATATCGAATACTTTGGTCGTAAATTAGGGTTTCATTTACATCCTCTTTAACAATCTCATCGATTGTTACTTCTTCGCCTAAAACAATAGTGGCATAATACTTTTTAACACCACCTCCGTGTACTCCCGGTTCTCCTCTTAATAAGGAGCGATAATGGATGCTCATGTTTTTTGATTTTTAATTGGTTTTATGTGCCGAGTGCCGAGAATTTTTCGTTCCGAAAAAATAGTCAGGGGGTGATTGGGATTCAACCCCTGACTAGGTTTGTGATAATTCGTGTTAATCCGGGGGCAAAGAAAATATCAATTAAAAATTAAAAAAGAAAAATTAGGGTTAATGGACAAAAAGTAGGCTGACACCCCATTTAAGTCTCTAATTTTATTATCTTTGCGGCATTTGAAAGTATATGAATAAAAAATTTGCTTTTACTGTCATAGTAAAATAACGAAGAAAAACGGCAAGAAGGCCGACAAGCAGCTGTATAAATGTCATGTTTGTGGAAAACAATTTATAGGAGGGAATCGCATAGATGTTGAAAAACTCTGGGATGAGTATCAAAAAGGGAAACAGAGTTATAAGCAACTCTCTATTAAATATTCATGTTCCATAAAAACCATACAAAGGAAACTTGATAAATTCACTATGAATAAGAAAACTTCCTTTTCATCGGTTGCAAATGTTTTGATGGATTCAACCTACTTTAGAAGAAAGTTTGGTGTAATGGTTTTTAAAGATAGCTTATCAGGAACCATTTTATTTAAGCAATATGTTAAATATGAGACTAACAATCTTTATCTTTCAGGAATTGAAGAGATATTTCGCAGAGGCATATCTATTCAATCCATTATCTGTGATGGGAGAAAGGGTTTATTCTCTTTATTTGGAG
Source organism: Bacteroidetes bacterium ADurb.Bin234 (assembly GCA_002069895.1). Classification (GTDB taxonomy): domain Bacteria; phylum Bacteroidota; class Bacteroidia; order Bacteroidales; family WCHB1-69; genus UBA5266. The sequence goes on from MWCE01000196.1 coordinate 11,666, forward strand.
ATATTCCTGTTCAGATGTGTCAGTTTCATCAAGTACAGATAGTGTCGCGCTATTTAACGCGTAAGCCAAAACATGAGGCTAATATTGAATTAAAAAATATAAGTTTATCCTT
>MWCE01000197.1 GCA_002069895.1 Bacteroidetes bacterium ADurb.Bin234
AACCAAGTTAGGTTCAAAAAAATACTGCCTTGGTTTGCTTTTGAACCAAGCTTCGTTCGTGCGTGAACGTAACTAGGTTGGAACTCCAAGCAAGGCAGCATTTTTCGCAAGCAAGCTTGGTTCAAGGGGTATTTTGGGGCGGCTGTAAAATACTGATATTAAATGTGATATACAATGGATTTTATTATAAAAAAGATTGATTAAACAATGAAATTGATTTGAATATAATAAAAAAAGAACCGGTAGATGCGGATACACTACCGGTGATTTGTCATGATATAAGTGGATAGATGACTGAAAAAATTTTATCCCCTTAACTCCTTAATGGTTAAAAAACATTTCACCCCTACGGGGCTTATAAATGGATTGGGGCATTTCTTTCTACCAAGATGTCGTCCCTATGGGACTTATGAAAGGAATGCTTAATTTATTGGTAATAAAATCCGCATTAATCCGCCATATCCGCTTCATCAGTGTTCTATCAACGCACAAAAAAACTGACAACTGACAACTGACAGCCTTCTATGGCATTCGGACAACGCTGAAACAGTGGGTTAGAGCGGGTTTTGTTGCTTTTAAAATACGCACATAATACATTCCTTGCGATAATGCCGACACATTGATTTGTGTGTGTGTTGTGGTTATTTTTTGGGATATTAAACATTTACCATACACATCAACGACTTCTATCCTTAAATCGGCATAATTGTTTTCTTCTACATTAATATTAATGTATTCCCTTGCCGGATTGGGGTAGATTTTGATTCGATTTTCGTTGGCATAATCATCAATTTTAGTGTCAAGCAAGGTTGTAAACGAAAGTATTTCACCATACATACTTCCTTTTGCCGTAAGGATAAACGCACGGTATTGATAGCTTGTATTAGGCGATAAATTCCTCAAGGTGTCGGTAATATCATCCCCTTCCACTTGAATCACAAAATAATTAGCTGCCGAAGAGGCTTTCCATTCAAAACCTTGCATTAAAACAGCTTCCTCTCCGTGTTTGATTTTACCATGTAAAACAGCGGAATAGCATTCAATATTCGTCGGATCGTTTGTTATTGCTTCAGTTGAATACTGAAGAGTGGTAAATTCCACTTCATTTCCATAGAACACCCCATTTTCAGTCAGGGCAAATACCTTATAACTATAGCTTGCTCCGGGCTGCAAGCCTTTTATAGAAGCAGATATGTTTGTTCCTTCCGTAATCAGCAATTGATAGTTTGTATCGACAGCGGCTTTATATGCAAAACCTTGCACAAACACCTCTTCGTCAGCCGGATTGATATTGCCATGCATGACAACTGAAAACAAAGCGATATCACTTGGAGCATAAGTTGTTAAAATACATGCCTGCAGGGTGGAAAAACCAATCCACTTTCCATAAACGGTATCGTTATCGGTAACGATAAAGGCACGATACACATAATCCTTTAAAGATTTAAGTTGGTTTAAACCGGTTGAAAAAATCGTATCCGTAAGCTTTAAAACCGAAGATGATGTTGCATCAAACAGTTTCCATTCAAAACCTCTTTCACACACACTGTCATCACCGTAAACGACACTTGCATGTAGGGTAGCCGCATAAGCTCCGATATCTGTAGCGAGTTGCGTAATCACTTCCGAGGCTTGAAGTGGAGTTGTAAAATACATAATTTCACCGCATACCGTATCAAAAGCTGTTTCTGCAAAAGCATAATACATATAATCGGTATGAGATAGGATATCGAAAATGGAAACCGAGAAAGAATTATTATTTACCCATAAGGAACTATAAACGGAAGCCGATAAGGGTTTATAACAAAAACCTTTCCTTAAAACACTATCTTTACCATAAGCAATTTCTGCGTTAAGTGTAACAAAATGAGGTTTTAATTCCGACACAGCCAAGGTTTGCACCCCGACATCGGCGGTGGAAAAGAACACTGTATTTCCATAAACCGTATCATGCATAAGCACGGCAAAAGCTTTACATTCATAAAGGCTATCTTTCTGTAAAGAAGTGAGTAAAGTATCATAAGAAAGACTGTCTGCAGCTACATTCAAATAGGTAAATAACAAATCGTGTTGTTTTTTCAAAGCAAAGCCGCAAAACATCACAGAATCCAATCTTTGAACTTTTCGGGCATTCAATGTAACGGCAGATGTTTGAATTGTTGGCACATCGGTAATCACAAAAGAAGGTCCGCATGTAAGCAAAAGGGGAAAGCCGTCGTTAAGGTAAGCCTGATCATACATCCACGCCTGATTGATCTGATTTAAAGTATCAACGGTAGAAGGTGCACGCAGAAATACAGGATCGCTAATGGTTCCATGACTATTTGTGGTATTATCAACAGAAGATGCTAAATAATAACATTGATTAAAAATCACATTAACAATCGCTTCACCACAAATACCTCCCGAAAAACGCATATAAGTAGACTGTGAGGTAACTTTTCCCGTATGATAACAATTTGTAAGTATAGTTGGATTAAAGTTATAATTAAAAGCATAAGAGACAATTCCTCCGGCATAAGACGTAAAATGTAATGAATTGGAATAAACATCCCCTTTGTTGTAACAATCGCTGATTGCAGAAGCATAATCCAAAAAGCCTATCAAGCCTCCGGCATAAGACATATCATACGCCTCAGCTTTAATATTGCCTTCATTAAAAGAATTCCTGATAGAAGAACTATTAACCAATCCAACCAAGCCTCCGATGTAGCTGTAATGTTTTGAATCTCCTTCAATATCACCCGTATTAAAACAAGCATCAACATCGGCATTACCATTGAGTTTTGCCGCTATACCGCCGGCATGAGCATAATTATAAGCTGTTACAAAAACACTGCCTGTATTACAACAACTATGAATGAGGGGTTGCGAATTATCACTCTCGGCAAGAATGCCTCCGGCATAAGCCATGCCTTCGGATGAAGCATAAACATCCGCTTTATTGATACAATTTATAATATCTGTTCCCGATGCCGAATAACCTATCATTCCTCCTACATATGCATAAGAAGTCAACGCATAGCATGTTATTTCCCCTTCATAATAACAATCACTTATTTGTGAAGAAAAAGCATAACCTGCAACACCGCCAAGATAAAAATTATTCGCGCCGGTAAAAGAAACAAATATTTTGTTATCGGAGCATAATCTCACATTTCGAATATCGGCATCCAACACATAACCGAATAATCCGGTATAAACAATGCCATCGTGATAGATTGTATCTACTATGTGAAGATTGGAAATCTTATGATTATTTCCGTTAAAGGAACCTATATAAAAATAATTGGCATTTTTCCCGATAGGTGTCCACGGAAGATGGTTCAAATCAATATCAACACTTATAGAGAAAAACGTATCGGCATAGAGTACGCCGGCATTGACCGACTGTGCCAGAAAAGCCAAATGAGCCGCATCTTCTATCAAAAACGGATTTTGTTGCGTACCATTTCCGTTTGTCCATCTCGCTATGCTGCCGTCCCACACACTGGTTTGGGCTTGCAGCAAATGACTATATAAAAATAATGACAGTATAAGATATAAAAATCGTTTCATATTACCTCCTTAAAGTTATGACTTTTTACGGAGACAAAAGTACAATTTTTATTAACGTAGAGAGGCAAAATTTTGCACCTCCACGTATATAAACCAAAATAAACCGTCTATTTATTTTATGGATTGATAAGCAGCTAAATCGCTTTCGGTGAAAACAGCAATATAATTTTCTTTCTCGTGATTTTGGGCATCTCCCATACGAATAAAGATGTGGGCGGAATGAGCATAAGCATCATTGTGATCGGTATCAATCAACAATAAATAACCGATGATAATATTCCCCATCATTTCAACCAAGCGACGGGAATTAAAATCGAACATTTCGGCATTATTCCATGCTTTGGCGATTTCAAGGCTTCGCTCAAAACGGTTGGTCATTTCTATCAAAGTGTTTTTCAACACTTGCCATTCAGGTTTCAAGTTAATAGCTTCGTATTCTTTTACACGCTTCAGGAAGACTCCGCTGTTGATACCTCTGATAGCTGCCACTACTTGCAGTTGCGATGTCCCTTCATAGATATTGGTAATTCGTGCATCGCGCACCAATCTTTCGACCGGAAAATCCTTCATATAACCTGTTCCGCCGTGGATTTGAAGTGCATCGGAGGCGATTTGATTACAATATTCACTGGCAAACAGCTTTAAAAGCGGCGTATACACATCGGCAAAGCGTTGATAATATTTCATTTGATCCCTCTCTTCATTGGAAAGGCTGCGTTCTTTGCTTTCGTAGGTATACAGTTTATACATATCCACAAAACGACTGGTTTCATAGAGTAAACTTCGGACACCATCAATTTTGGCACGCATACTTGCCAACATTTCATAAACAGGAGGGAAGTCAATGATTTTTTTACCGAATTGTTCCCTTTCGTTGGCATACTTAAATGCTACCCTATAAGCGGCTTCGGCTAATCCCACCGATTGAGCACCTATCCCCAAACGAGCGGCATTCATCAACGACATCACGTATTTAATCAAGCCCATACGTTCGTCACCTATCAGTTGAGCAGGGGCATTTTTATACACCAATTCACAAGTAGGCGCACCTTTAATTCCCAATTTATTTTCCACACGGCGAACGGTTACGGCATTATCCATACGGTCATACAAGAAACAGGATAACCCCCTTGCGTCGGTAGTATCTTCTTCGGAACGAGCTAACACCAATTGAATATCGGCATCGCCGTTGGTAATAAAACGTTTCACACCATTCAATCGCCAGCATTTGGCTTCTTGGTCATAATGTGCTTTTAACATAACGGCTTGCAAATCGGAACCGGCATCGGGTTCTGTTAACACCATCGAACAGGTATAGCCTTGATGAACCATGGGTAAATATTTACTTTTCAGTTCTTCGTTAGCAAACTCATGTATCGTTTCGGCACAATCCTGCAAACTCCATATATTCGAAAAACTGGCATCGGCACGGGCAATGATTTCGGCAACCATAATGCTTATTACCATCGGGAAATTCAAACCATCGTATTTACGTGGCAAGGATAAACCGTACATGCCTGCCCGTTTCAAGACTTCGTGGTTTTGTTGGGTGCCTTTGGCATATGTTACCACATTGTTTGCCAAGGTAACACCTTCCTTGTCGACGGATTCTGCATTGGGGGCGATGATTTCGCCGGCTATTTCGCCTATCACTTCCAATACCTTCTCATACGAATCGATGGCATCTTCATAATCCAAAGGAGCATAATCATAGCTTTTGGATTCGGTATAATTCTTTTCTCTCATTTTCACTATGCTTTTCATCAAAGGATGTGATAAATGAAATGCCAAATGTTTATTATCTAAAAAAAAGTTTTCCATTACTTTATGTATTTAGTTTTAATTCTTAACTTACTTAATCTGTTTTTTATATGATTGTATCATCTTAGGGATTACCTTCATCACATCGCCCACCACTACATAATCGGCAATGGCGTTGATAGGAGCTTGAGGCGAAGTGTTGATACTGATTATTTTGGCCGATTGGTCCATACCGGCGCGATGTTGAACGGCACCTGAAATACCGCAAGCGATATATAATTTAGGCCGAACCGTAACCCCCGTTTGACCGATCTGACGTTCGTGATCGCAAAAACCGGCATCAACAGCGGCACGTGTACCCCCTACTTCCCCGCCCAACAAATCGGCTAATTCATATAAGATATTGAAATTCTCTTTGCTGCCCATTCCGTAACCGCCGGCAATGAGAATTTGCGCTGCTTTTAAATTTATCTTAGGAGGTTCGATGTGACGATGGATGATAGCCACAGCTTCTTCAACCGAAGTGATAACACCCGCATCCATTTTTTTAAACTCGGGATTGTTTTTCACTTGCTGCGGTTCGAGTTTCATCACCCCTTCCCTGACGGTAGCCATTTGCGGACGTGTTTCGGGATTGATAATGGTTGCAATAATATTTCCTCCGAAAGCAGGACGAATTTGATATAATAATTTCTTATAAGTTATTTTCTTACGTTCGTCGGTATGATCGCCGATTTGAAGCGAAGTGCAATCGGCTGTCAAGCCGCAACGCAAAGCCGAAGCAATGCGGGGCGCAAGGTCTCTTCCTACCGATGTTGCTCCGAATAAAGCTATTTCGGGTTGTTCTTTCTCAAAAAGCGTTTGTACCAATTTGGCATGTAACATGGTACGATAAGGAAACAAATTATCATTTTCGGCATAATGTATCACCGACACACCAAAATAGCACAGTTGTTCAAAGGCTTCCTTTAACTGAGACCCTATTACCACCGCTTCGAGTGCAACACCCAATTCGGAGGCCAGTTTTCTTCCTTTCGACAGCAGTTCCAATGACACATCGGCCACTCGATGTTCTTCTGTTATTTCACAATAAACAAATATATTTTTCATGGTATTATCCGATTACTCTTGTTTCTAATAATTCTTTCATTAATTGATCAACATCCTGATCCTTATCCGTAAAGCGTTTCGACTCTTTCTGAGTAAGCACCACACTTTCTATTTCTTTCACCTTGGTTGGTGAACCCGATAAGCCCAAATAAGATTCGTCGGCTTCCACACTTTCGGCATTCCATTCTTCAATGCGAAGGTAAGGATGTTCTTTAAACAAATCGGTATAATCACGGTTCTGGTCTTGCAGTTCCGAAAGCGTGTGTGCATGTTTAAATTTCAACAAACGTTTGGCATGCATCGGGCGACAAGGATTTGCCGAAGCATGTACGGTGATAAGTGCCGGAAAATTAACTTTTACCGTTTCCACACCCCTTTCCAATCGACGGGTAAGCATCATATGATTCTCCGTGATATCATTGAGTTTTTCAACATAGGTGATTTGCGGGATGTGTAACTTTTCGGCAATTTGCGGACCCACTTGTGCCGTATCGCCATCGATAGCCTGCAAACCGCAAACTATCAAATCGGGATTTATTTTCTGAACCGCTTTAAACAAAGCATAGGAAGTAGCCAAGGTATCGGAACCGGCAAATTTCCTGTCGGTCAACAAATAACCTTTATCGGCTCCTCTGAAAATAGCTTCTCTGATAATATCGGCAGCACGGGTAGGACCCATAGTAATCACCACTACCTCAACATTTCTCATTCTATCTTTCATTTCCAATGCCATTTCAAGGGCATTCAAATCATCGGGGTTGAAAATGGCCGGTAAGGCACCCCGGTTGACAGTACCGTCTTCTTTCATTGCATCTTTCCCAACATTACGTGTATCAGGAACTTGCTTAGCTAAAACCACAATTTTTAAATTCATATCCATAGTATATTATAAAGTATCTTTTTTCAAAAATCGCTGCAAAAGTATAAAAAAAATAACACATGGCTGGTTTTAGCAGAAATTACCTCTATTACATCTAATAATGAAATACTTATTTTTAATTATCACTATATGTATTTTTTCTTACAAGACTGTTTTTCCTTTTAAAATATCAGAAACAAACAACTGAATAGATAATACATATATAATTATTTTGCCTGATTCTTTCAAAAGGATATTATGCCTTAAATAATTCAAAAAACATATTACTATATCTTCGGACAAAGCATAAATTTATTATCTTTGCAACAAAAATTTCCGACATGGAACTAAACACATTAAGAGCTATTTCCCCTTTAGACGGACGCTATTATAAACAAGTGAGCATGCTATCGGATTATTTTTCGGAATATGCTTACATCCGCACAAGAATATGGGTTGAAATTGAATATTTTATAGCATTATGCGAACTTCCGTTGCCTGAGTTATCGAAAATAAAACCCGAGACATTTACGACCTTACGTTCTATTTATCAAAATTTTTCGGAAAAGGACGCTTTGCATATCAAAGAAATAGAGCAAACAACCAACCATGATGTCAAAGCCGTGGAATATTTTCTGAAAGAAATTTTCGATCAGAGAGGTTTATCGGAATACAAAGAATTCATTCATTTCGGTTTAACCTCGCAAGACATTAACAATACCTCTATTCCTTCCCTGATGCGAAGCTTTCATGAAGAAGTATTTATCCACAAACTAACCGAAGTCCGTAACAAACTAAACGAGCTTGCCGAAACATGGAAACATATTCCCATGTTGGCACACACACACGGACAACCGGCATCTCCTACCCTTTTGGGAAAAGAGTTCTACGTATTTGTCGAAAGAATAAACAATCAGCTCGAATTATTGAATAACATCCCCTTCTGCGGAAAATTCGGAGGAGCTACCGGCAATTTCAATGCCCATTATGCCGCTTATCCTCACATTGACTGGATAGCATTCAGCAATCAGTTTTTAAGTCGGAAGTTAAAGCTGAAACGTTTACAAACCACCACCCAAATAGAACATTACGACATGATGGCGGCTTATTTCGACACCCTGAAACGCATCAACAACATACTGTTAGACCTCGACCGCGATATGTGGACTTATATTTCGATGGATTATTTCAAACAAAAAGTAAAAAGCGGCGAAGTAGGCTCCTCGGCCATGCCG
>MWCE01000198.1 GCA_002069895.1 Bacteroidetes bacterium ADurb.Bin234
ATATATACTGAAAACGCTTGAACCAAACCTTGTTTTACCGGATGCGACACATCGGCAGCTGCAGCTATGATAGGACAACTCCCTTGACCGGCTTCATTTGAAAAGATACCTCGTTTAACACCCCACATAATGGTGCTTCCTATAATGGCACCATACACAGGATGTAGCCCAAAAGCGCTTTTAAAAATTAATAAGAATACCCCCGGTATTTTATCCAAATAAAACACTAAAATAACCAAAACCATAAGCACATATCCAATCGCCATAAAAGGAGCCACAATTTCTGCTACATTGGCAATACGTTTCACACCTCCCATAATTACAAGTCCCAACAAAACAGCCAATCCGATACCTATATAAATAGCTTTAATATCTAAAGCATTGTTAAATGCCAAGGCAACACCGTTTGATTGAACACTTGGCAAAAGAAAACCGCATCCAAGTATGGTGCTGACAGCAAATGCTATTGCCAACCATTTGCAATGCAAACCTTTTTCAATAAAATATGACGGACCGCCGCGAAGTTGGTCGCCATGTTTTTCTTTATAAATTTGTGCCAAAGTTGATTCTACAAATGCAGAACTTGAACCCAAAAAAGCAATGATCCACATCCAGAAAATCGAACCCGGACCGCCAAAAGCAATAGCTGTAGCAACACCTACTATATTGCCCGTACCAACACGCCCCGAAATAGCCATACAAAAAGCCTGAAAAGACGATACTCCCGTTCTATGCTTATCTTTCTTCGCAAAAAGCAAGCTAATCATCTCTTTAAAACGACGTATCTGCACAAAACGAGTTAATATTGAAAAAAACAAACCGGCAGCTAAACAAACAACAATTAAAGCCGGGCTCCAGACTATATTAACAATAAAAGCTACAATCTCCTCAAACGACATGCAATAATGATTATGATTTGCAAAAGTATAAAAATTCATAAATAATATTATTTTTTCTTTGTCTTTTAATCCTTTATAAAATGTTTTATAAATCATTGAAAAACAGTTAACGTGATTCATTAAAGCCGTTCTACCCCTTTGCTTTTTAAAGTGATAATTCATATCTTTTTTCAGCTTAAAGATAAATTATAATAAAAATCATGTATTTTTGCAAAAAAAAATTTTTAGATGAAAGATTGTAAGACACTATTATTCTTTATATTACTTCTTTTTACATTCGGCCATGTTTTATCCATGGATATCAAAGTCAGATTATTATCAAACTATGACATTAAAACTGTCGACGTAAAAATCGTTTCGGGCAACTACATGATGTTATGTAACAATATAAAAATTTTTGTGAACGATTTAATGCCCGACGAAGCCATAACCCTTACTTTTCATAACAATCAAATACGGGTAGAAAAAGGCATAGAATTTATTGGAACCTACACGCAAATAGAATTTATAGGGAAAAAATACAATAACGTTTTTTCGTTGAGTTCGCCTCAAATCAACAAGAAAAGGTATTATGAAGAAGATTTAAACATTATGGCACGCAACGAAATGCTATTAATAAACCACATAGATTTGGAAAAATACATTGCCGGAGTAGTGCAATCGGAAGTATTTGGCAGTTCGGAAGATGTTGAATTTTTTAAGATACAGGCAACGGTTTCAAGGACTTATTGCTTAGCAAATTTAAACCGCCATTTAAAAGAAGGGTATAACCTGTGTGATGGCGTTCATTGCCAGTCATATAAAGGAAAGTGTAATAATGGAGATATATTGCGAGGCACCTTTGAATCGTTTAGTGATGTAATCGTCGACAGTACGAACAAACTTATTTCAACTGCCTATCATTCAAACAGTGGCGGTATGACCGAAGATGCATATAAAATATGGCAAGTAAAAGTTCCCTATTTATCATCCATTATCGATACTTTCAGTATAGGAGCAAAAAACTATCAATGGGAAAAAGCCATTGGCAAACAACAATGGATAAACTATTTTGTGAATCAATACGGGCCGGAATATAAAACGCCGGAAAAGCAAGAAATAATTTTTAATTTCCAACAAAAAGAACGCACCGCCAAATGGATTATCGAGGAAGATACGATTCCCACAAAAAACATAAGAGATTATTTCAACCTTAGGTCCTCGTTTTTTTCGGTTGAAATGAAAAAAGATTCCATTTATTTACATGGCAAAGGCTATGGTCACGGTGTGGGATTAAGTCAGGAAGGTGCCATTAAAATGGTTCAACTCGGTTATTCATATATTGATATTCTACGTTTTTATTATAATCACGTAAATATCATCAAATACACCGACATCATCGAATTTCAATAATATTTCATAAATACAATATTGATAAACACATAAGCAGTAACCTTCATGAAATTAAGCGTGATTGTTGTCAACTATAATGTTGAATACTTTTTGGAACAATGTTTACATTCGGTCGAAATAGCCCTTCAAGGCATTGATTCGGAAGTATTTGTTGTAGACAATCATTCTGTTGACGGATCGGTTCGTATGCTCAACAAAAAATTTCCTGAAGTAAAATTAATCGTAAATACAGAAAATGTAGGTTTTGCCAAAGCCAACAATCAAGCCATTCACCAAGCAAAAGGAGAATATATCCTACTATTAAATCCCGATACTTTGGTTGAATCCGATACTTTTGCAAAAACGATAGCTTTTATGGACCAAACACCACAAGCCGGTGGATTGGGAGTGAAAATGGTAAATGGTGAGGGTAAATTTTTACCCGAATCGAAACGAAGTTTACCCTTTCCGGATGTTGCCTTTTATAAGATTTTCGGTTTATCGAAACTATTTAAAAAATCACGCCGTTTTGGGAAATACCACCTTACTTACCTCGATCCCAATGAAATTCATGAAGTAGAAGTCCTTTCAGGTGCTTTTATGCTTTTAAGAAAATCAATGTTAGATAATATAGGTTATTTAGACGAAGATTATTTTATGTATGGTGAAGACATTGATTTATCCTATCGTATTACCCAAGCAGGATTTAAGAATTATTATTATCCAAAAACAAGAATAATTCACTATAAAGGAGAAAGCACGAAGAAAAGCAGCATTAATTATGTGATTGTTTTTTATAAAGCCATGCAAATATTTGCAAAAAAACATTTCTCACAAAAGAATGCAAAAGTTTTCAATACATTAATTAATATTGCTATTTGGCTGCGTGCTTCATTATCAATCATCAAACGAATTATAATGAAAATAATAGTGCCTTTTTTCGATATGGTACTTATTTTCGGAGGATTGTTTTTTATGAGTTACTATTGGGAAAAAATGATTTTATTTCCCAAAGGGAGTAGCTTTCCTGATGAATTTTTGTTTATCATATTACCGATATATACCTTCATATGGCTGATATCCATTTATTTCGCCGGCGGATATAAACGACCCGTTAAGCTCGAAAATGTTGGTAAAGGCATACTTACCGGAACGATTATCATTTTGTTGATTTATTCATTACTAAGTGAAAATCTACGTTTTTCAAGAGCCATCATCGTATTGGGAACCCTATGGGTGCTGGTTGCCTGTTTTGCATTTCGGTATTTAATCGGCAAATTACATCTTCCGAATTATCCTGTTGGAAAGTATCGTTCGAAGAGAGTACTTATTATAGGTGATATTAATGAAGCCAAACGTATTTCCATCCTATTAGGCACAACTCCCATTCAAAATGAATTTGTGGGTTTTATCAATCATAAGCATAAAGAAGAAGAAAATAAAAACGAAGAATTCATAGGAAATCTTTCTCAGTTAAAAGATATTATAAGCATATACAGGATTAATGAACTGATTTTTTGCGGTGAAAATCTCCCATCAAAAGAAATCATTAATATAATGTCCGACTTAGAAGAATGGTCCTTGGAATTTAAAATCGCCCCTTCGAAAAGCATTTATATCATCGGAAGCAATTCCATTAATGTTTATGGTGATTTATATACATTGCATGTCAATTCCATAGCGAAAAAGGGGAACCTTCAGAAAAAACGTGTATTCGATGTCGTTATGGCATTATTATTCTGCTTCTTTTACCCCTTTTGTGTATGGCTTGTAAAACATAAATCTATGTTTTACAGGAACATTATCATGGTGTTATCCGGCAAAAAAACATGGGTAGGCTACAGTCCTTTAATCAACAAAACAAATTTCCCTTTACCCCACCTACGTAAAAGTGTATTATTCCCCAGCGATATACTTCAATTAGAACAATTCAATGACGAAATCATTTATCAAGTGAATAATATTTACGCCCAAGATTATAAAATCAATACCGATTTACGCATTATCTTTAAAGCTTTTAAACATTTAGGAAGATAAATCATAACGATACAGCTATCCTTCCTGTTCGAAAATGATATTAGCCTTTTTTATTATCAAACAACATGCAAACATCCCAAATGAAAGGGTTTTTTTTATACTTTTGCAGTCGAACTGAAATACCAAAAATATATTTATGTTTCAATCTCTTACTGATAAACTCGACCGTGCTTTTAAAATACTGAAAGGCCAGGGACATATTACCGAAATTAATGTTTCTGAAACTTTAAAAGAAGTCCGCAAAGCATTATTAGATGCCGACGTTAGTTATAAAATTGCCAAAGAATTAACCGATACGATAAAAAAGAAAGCCATAGGGCAAAATGTTTTGCAATCGATATCGCCCGGGCAATTAATGATTAAAATCGTGCACGATGAGTTGGCGGAGCTTATGGGTTCCGATCATGTTGATTTAAATCTAAAAGCTAATCCGAGTATTATTTTGATGGCCGGTTTACAAGGTTCTGGGAAAACAACACATGCTGCAAAATTGGCTTATTTTCTTAAACATAAAAAAGCAAAAAAAGTGTTGTTGGTTGCCGGCGACGTTTATCGTCCGGCAGCAATAGAACAATTAAAAGTGTTGGGAAATCAAATCGAAGTAGATGTTTTTTCGGAAGAAGACAATAAAAAACCGGTCGATATTTCAAAAAAAGCCCTGAGTCATGCCAAGGAATACGGATACAATGTAGTGATTATTGATACCGCCGGACGTTTATCAATTGACGAAGAAATGATGAACGAAATCGGGCATATAAAAGAAGCCGTTAATCCACATGAAATATTATTTGTGGTTGACTCCATGACCGGACAAGATGCCGTAAATACTGCCAAAGCTTTTAACGATAAACTCGATTTCGATGGTGTTATCTTGACGAAATTAGATGGCGACACCCGAGGTGGAGCTGCTTTAACGATACGCTCGGTTGTTGAAAAGCCCATTAAATTTGTCGGTGTAGGTGAAAAAGTGGATGCACTTGATGTTTTCTATCCCAAACGAATGGCCGACCGCATTTTAGGCATGGGTGATATCGTTTCTTTTGTGGAACGCGCTCAAGAACAATACAATGAAGAAGAAGCACGCAAAATTCAAAAGAAATTTGCCAAAAACCAATTCAATTTCAATGATTTTATTGATCAAATTCATCAAATCAAAAAAATGGGTAATATGAAAGACCTTATGGGAATGATTCCCGGTCTTGGAAAAGCCATAAAAAATATCGATATTGATGATAATGCTTTCAAATCAATTGAAGCTATCATCCAATCAATGACCAAAGAAGAACGTGAAAATCCTTCCCTTTTGAACGGAAGCCGAAAGAAAAGAATAGCCGCCGGGAGCGGAACCGATATTCAAGCCGTTAATAAAATAATAAAACAGTTTGAGGAAACCTGTAAGATTATGAAAATGGTATCGGGCGGAGGCAAAAGGCAACTCATGCAAAATCTTTCAAAAATTAAATAATATCCATATATGATACTCATCGACGGGAAAGAAATTTCCAATCAAATCAAATCGGAAATAGCCAATGAAGTGAGAAAATTGCGCGAAGATAGCGGACGTTCTCCTCATTTGGCAGCCATTTTAGTAGGGAACGACCCAGCAAGTGAAACTTATGTTTTCAATAAAGAAAAAGCATGTAAAGAAGTAGGCATGTCGTCATCAATCTATAAAATGCCCTCCGATATTACGGAAGAAAAATTAATTGAAACCATCAATTTTATTAATAAAGATGAAGAAATCGACGGTTTGATTGTTCAATTGCCCATTCCTAAACATATTTCTGTTAATAAAGTAATTGAAAGCATTAATCCCCGTAAAGATGTTGACGGATTTCATCCCGTAAATATCGGAAAAATGGTATTGGGACAAGCCAGCTATTTGCCTGCAACTCCTTTTGGAATCAGCATGTTATTGCAAAGAAGTAATATTGTAACCGAAGGGAAACACTGTGTTATTGTGGGGAGAAGCAATATAGTGGGAACACCGATGAGTATATTGATGTCGCGCAATCATTCCTTGGCCAATGCAACGGTAACACTGTGTCATAGTAAAACCCAACATCTTACCGAAATCTGTAGTAGTGCCGATATTTTGATTGCTGCCATCGGAAAATGTGAAATGATAACAGCCGATTATGTAAAAAAAGGAGCAACAGTAATAGATGTAGGTATGCATAGGGTAGCCGATGCAAGTAAAAAATCGGGATTCCGTTTGAAAGGCGATGTTAAATTCGATGAAGTAGCTCCATTATGCGAATATATTACTCCTGTTCCCGGAGGCGTTGGACCCATGACTATCGTAGGATTAATAATGAATACTTTAAAATCATTCAAACACGATATCTACGAATAGTTTTATAATTAGATTATAAAGTCATTGTATTCTGCAAGATAAAATTCTTTCTTTGGAAACAAGAATAATATGTCTTTTTCATATATCTTTGCACTTCGATAATAAACTGAAAATAATTAAAATTTAAAAATCAAAATAATATAATCATGGTAGAAAAAATAACATCAAGCCAACAGGCTATTGAAATGGAAGATCATTACGGAGCACATAATTATCATCCACTTCCGGTAGTAATTGCAAAAGGAGAAGGTGCTTACGTATGGGATGTTGAAGGGAAAAAATATTTCGATTTTCTTTCAGCTTATTCAGCTGTTAACCAAGGACATTGTCATCCGAAAATTATCAAAGCTTTATGTGATCAAGCCCAAACAATAACCCTGACCTCTCGCGCATTTTATAACGATTGTTTAGGTCCCTACGAAAAATTCGTTACAGCCTATTTCGGTTATGATAAAGTATTACCCATGAACACGGGAGCCGAAGGTGATGAAACAGCTTTGAAATTAGCCCGTAGATGGGGAGTTGTGAAAAAAGGCATTCCCAATGATAAAGCAATGATTATTTGCTGTGACGGCAATTTTCACGGAAGAACCATTACGGTGATATCCATGTCGAGCGATCCGGATTCATATGCCAATTACGGCCCTTTAACTCCGGGATTTATCCGTATTCCATATAATGACTTGAATGCCTTAGAAAAAGTTTTGGAAGAACACGGAAAAAATATTGCCGGATTTTTAGTCGAACCTATTCAAGGTGAAGCCGGTGTGTATGTTCCCGAAGAAGGATATTTAAAGAAATCTTATGAATTATGTAAGAAACATAATGTATTGTTTATTGCCGATGAAGTTCAAACCGGCATCGGACGTACAGGTAAAATGTTGGCATGCGACCACGAAAATGTTCGTCCCGATATTCTTATTTTAGGAAAAGCCCTTTCGGGTGGAGTACTTCCCGTTTCAGCAGTTTTAGCAGATGATGATATTATGTTATGCATCAAACCCGGAGAACATGGTTCCACTTTCGGCGGATTCCCCTTGGCATGTAAAGTAGCTATTGCCGCTTTAGAAGTTATTAAGGAAGAAAAAATGATGGAAAATGCAGAGCGTCTCGGTAAGATTTTCCGTGAATATATGCAAAACATTAAATCGAATATGATTGCGAAAGTAAGAGGTAAAGGCTTGCTGAATGCTGTCGTAATCCGACCTAAAAACGGAAAAGAAGCATGGGATGTGTGCTTGAAAATGCGCGATATGGGATTACTTGCCAAACCTACTCACGGCGATATTATTCGCTTTGCTCCTCCTTTGGTTATTACCGAAAAAGAATTATTGGAAGCTTGCGAAATCATTAAGAAAGCCATTATTTCTTTCGAATAATAATTATTTTTATAATATATACAAAAGGCTGTCTTTCCCCGACAGCCTTTTTTGTATAGTTTTTTATTATCAAATAAAAGGTATAGATAATTTTTTATACCTTTGCATTCTAATTTAAAATAATAAAAGATGAAGAAATTAGTTCTTACAACATTCGTATTATGTCTTATTGCCACTGCGTGCAAAGATAAAAAACAAGAAAGAGTATTAGATATGAACAATCCGTTTTTTTCAAAACCCGAAACTCCTTTCCACGTTCCGGCTTTTGATCAGATTAAAACAACACATTACCTTCCGGCTTTTGAGGAAGCGATGCTACAACAAAAAGAAGAAATCGAAGCCATTGTTAACAATTCCGACGATCCTACTTTTGAAAACACTATAGAAGCTTTAGACTATAGCGGTGAACTCTTAACTACAGTTTCAATGGTGTTTTTTAATATGTGCGAAACCGACAACAGCGATGAAATGAACAAAATTGCTGAAGAAATCAGTCCAAAGCTTTCGGCTCATGCCGACGACATTAACTTAAATCCCGACTTATTTAAAAAAGTGAAATCCGTTTACGAACAAAAGGATAAACTTTCACTTGATAAAGAACAAATGCGATTGTTAGAAGAAACCTACAAGGATTTTGTTCGTGGTGGTGCTAATTTAGCAGTTGAAAAACAAGCTCGTTTTCGTGAAATCAATGAAGAACTTTCGGTCTTATCTTTAAAATTCAGCAACAATGTGTTAAATGCCACCAATGCCTATAAGTTAATTATCGACAAGGAAGAAGATTTAGCCGGATTGCCAAGCTCACTCATCACTGCTGCTGCCGAAACAGCCAATCAGGACGAAGCAACCAAAGGCAAATGGGTGTTTACCATTCATAATCCCAGTTTGTTGCCTTTCCTTCAATCTGCCGATAATCGTGCCAAACGCGAAGAAATATGGCGTGCATATTCTTCCCGTTGCAATGGTGGTGAATTCGACAACAACGAAATTATTACTAAAATCGTAAAACTTCGTGCCGAAAGAGCTCAATTATTAGGATATAAAACCCATGCCGATTATGTATTGGAAGACCGCATGGCTAAAACTCCTAAAGCCGTGTATGATTTATTACAACAAGTATGGGTACCAGCATTAGCCAAATCAAAGGAAGAAGCCGCTCAATACCAGGCATTAGCAAATAAAGAAAAACCTAAATTCAATATTCAACCCTGGGATTGGCGCTATTATACCGAAAAAGTGAGAAAAGCAAAATATGATTTGAATGATGAAGCCATACGTCCTTATTTTAAATTGGAAAATGTAAGAGACGGTGTTTTCATGCTTTGCGAAAAACTCTACGGATTAACATTTAAAGAAAATAAAAATATTCCCGTATATAATCCCGAAGCCGTTGCCTATGAAGTAATCGACAATGGAAAAATTATCGGTATTTTATATATGGATTATTTCACCCGAGCCAGCAAACGTAGCGGAGCTTGGATGACCGAATTCCGCGGACAATATAAAACCAAAGAAAATGAAAATGTTATTCCTGTTATTTCCCTGGTATTTAACTTCCCCCGTCCGGCAGGCGATATTCCTTCCTTGCTAAACTTTGATGAAACCGAAACTTTCTTTCATGAATTCGGACACGGATTGCACGGTTTGTTAAGTAATTGTAAATACCGTTCATTGGCAGGGACTAACGTGAGCCGCGATTTTGTGGAATTGCCTTCTCAAATCATGGAAAACTGGGCAAGTTATCCTGAAATGATGAAATTATATGCCAAACACTACCAAACCGGAGAAAGCATTCCGCAAGAACTCATCGATAAAATTGAAGCCGCAGGAAATTACGGACAAGGATTTATCAATATCGAACTCATTGCAGCTTCATTGTTAGATATGGATTACCATGTGCTTGAAAATCCCGAAATATCAAATCCATCTGCTTTCGAAGATTCGGCCATGGCAAAATACGGTTTAATAACCGAAATAATCTCCCGCTATAAAAGTCCTTATTTCTTACATATCTTTTCATCCGCTTCAGGTTATTCGGCAGGATATTACAGTTATACATGGTCGGCCGTATTGGATGCTGATGCATTTGAAATGTTTAAACAAAACGGACTCTTCGACAAAAAAACCGCAACGGCATTCCGTAAAAACATATTGGAAAAAGGAAATACCGAAGATCCCGCCGTTCTGTACAAAGCATTCCGCGGACAAGAACCAAGCATAGAACCTGTGTTGAAAAACAGGGGATTGATGTAATAAATAAAAGGTTAAACA
>MWCE01000199.1 GCA_002069895.1 Bacteroidetes bacterium ADurb.Bin234
CTTTTTAATATCAATGCTTCCGATCTCTTACCCCAACGCAAATGGTTGACCGGGCATTTCCTTGAGGTTGCCGTTAACTTATTAAATCAAAACGATAATTTATTGATCCTTGCCATAGGAAGTTCGCATGAAAAGGAGGAGGTGGAAAAGTTTGTGGAAAGTGTAGGGGATAGGCGTTGTTTGTCGGTGGCAGGATGTTTTCGTTTGCGGGAGTTATTAGCTTTATTTCGTTTGAGTGTTTGTTTGTTGACCAATGATTCAGGTCCGGCTCAATTTGCATCGGCTGTTTCCTTGAAGACCTTTGTTGTTTTCGGACCCGAAACCCCCGATTTGTATAAACCTCTCGGAAATCAGGTAGAAACATTTTATCTCGCTCTGCCTTGTTCCCCTTGCGTGAGTGCTGCTAACCATCGCAAAACGGATTGCAAGGAAAGACCTTGTATTAAAGGTATTTTACCCGAAACCGTCGGCAATAAAATAAAAGAATTTTTGCAAATATAAACAAATCTCAGTTTTAATTCGTTTAATACAGGAATTTAAAAGAGATTGAAGTAGGTTATAATTATATAGATAGATTACATGTTTTACCAAAAAATCTTCGGCATCTTATTGTTTATACTATATATAAGCGTTGTTTTACTGTTGAATACCCTGCCCCTTGAATTGGCTACTCAGATCAATGATACGGTTTGGGGAGAATTTCGATTGGATTACTTAACCCATGCTTTGATTTTTTTACCTTGGATATTCTTTCAATTCTGGTTCCGGCGTATCAAAAAACGTTCGTGGTTCCTGCTAGGTTTCGTTTTGGCATTGCTGATAGAAGGCATACAATATTATTTACCTTACCGCAGCTTTAATATGTATGATGTACTCTTCAATGTGGCAGGACTTATCATGAGTTATCTCCTTTTCTCGGGTTTATATCTTAAACTACAAGATTTTTTTGAAGAAAAGAAATGAAACTTATATTAATTAAGAATTAAGAATTTTTTCGGAACGAAAAATACTGAGAACTGAAATCTGGCATTTTTTTAACCGCAGAGAACGCAAAGAATGCCGCAGAGAGCGCAAAGAGATTATTACAAATTTAAATAAATAAATTATGACAGAAGATGAAATTACAAAACAGATAATTGGGTGTGCTATTGAAGTACATAAAAAATTAGGCCCTGGTTTATTGGAAAGTGTATATGAAGAATGTTTGCAATATGAATTATTACAAAGGAATCTATTAGTTAAAAGACAATTGACTTTGCCTGTTGTTTATAAAGATATTCGGATGGAAACAGGATATAGATTAGATTTAATTGTTGAAAATAAAGTCATTATTGAAATTAAATCCGTTGGAGCCATCAACGATGTTCATAAGGCCCAAATTTTAACATATTTAAAACTAATGGGATGTAAAGTTGGTATTTTAATAAATTTTAATGTTTACAAACTTACAGATGGTATATGTAGATTGGTAAATAAGTATTAGAACTCTGCGTTCTTTGCGTAAAAATCTCTGCGCTCTCTGCGGTTAAATAAGTCGCAAGACAAATTATGAATTATTTTTTTGTACTTTTGCAAGCTTTAAGAAATAGCGTTTATGGAAATTTCATCGAGATATAATCCCTCACAGATAGAGGGTAAATGGTATGCTTATTGGATGGACAAAGGTTATTTCCGTTCGGTTCCCGACGGACGTAAACCTTTTACGATTGTTATTCCGCCTCCCAATGTAACCGGCGTGTTGCATATGGGACATATATTAAATAACACCATTCAAGACATCCTGATACGACGTGCCCGTATGCAAGGTTATAATGCTTGCTGGGTACCCGGCACCGACCATGCGTCTATCGCAACAGAAGCCAAGGTGGTTCATATGCTGAAAGAAAAAGGTATAACGAAAAAAGATATAGGCAGGGAAGAGTTTATGGAATATGCCTGGCAATGGAAAGAAAAACACGGCGGCATTATTTTGCAACAACTCAAACGACTCGGTATTTCTTGTGATTGGGACCGACTCAAATTCACCATGGACGATAGTTTGTCGGAATCGGTAATCGCCGTTTTTGTCGACCTTTATCGTAAAGGATTTATTTACCGCGGCGTTCGTATGGTCAATTGGGATCCCAAAGCCCTAACAGCTGTGTCGGACGAAGAAGTGGTATATAAGGAAGTACAATCCAAACTTTATTATGTACGCTATCAAATAGAAGGAAGTGAAGGGGAATATATTACTATAGCCACCACCCGACCCGAAACCATATTGGGTGATACGGCGGTTTGCGTTCATCCCGACGATGAGCGTTATCAGCATTTAAAAGGACGACGTGTTTTGGTTCCTTTGTTGAACCGTTCCGTCCCTTTGATAGCCGATGAATATGTCGACCCTGTATTCGGAACCGGTGCTTTGAAGATTACACCGGCACACGATATCAACGATTATCAACTGGGAATAAAATATAAATTAGACACCATTAATATTTTCAACGATGATGGTAGCTTAAACGAATCGGCGGGATTATTGGTAGGTATGGATAGATTCCAAGCACGCGAAGCCATTATCCCGTTATTGGAAGCCGGCGGTTATTTGGTGAAAGTCGAAGACTACGTTAATAAAATCGGTTATTCCGAACGCACCCAAGAAGTTATTGAGCCTAAGCTGTCTGTACAATGGTTTTGCGATATGCAGTCCTTGGCAGCTCCTGCTTTGGAGGTGGTGATGAAAGAGGAGGTGAGGTTCTTCCCTGATAAACTAAAAAACACCTATGCCCATTGGATGGAGAATGTCAAAGACTGGTGTATCAGTAGGCAGTTATGGTGGGGACACCGCATTCCGGCTTATTATTTACCCAATCAAGAAGTGGTGGTGGCTGCTACACAAGAAGAGGCTTATCACATTGCCTTGGAGAAATATCCGGAATTAAAATTGCGCATATCCGATTTGAGACAAGATGAAGATGTGTTGGATACCTGGTTTTCGTCCTGGCTGTGGCCTATCACTGTTTTCGACGGCATGCGTTATCCCGAGAATGAGGATATCCGTTATTATTATCCCACTTCGGTATTGATAACGGCTCCGGACATTATCTTTTTTTGGGTGGCACGTATGATTATGGCCGGTATGGAATGGAGAGGAGAAATCCCTTTCCGTGATGTGTATTTCACAGGTATGG
Organism: Bacteroidetes bacterium ADurb.Bin234; assembly: GCA_002069895.1. Lineage (GTDB taxonomy): Bacteria > Bacteroidota > Bacteroidia > Bacteroidales > WCHB1-69 > UBA5266. Next base: position 3,171 of record MWCE01000199.1, read on the forward strand.
TAAGGGATAAATTGCGAAGGAAAATGTCGAAATCGCTGGGCAATTCACCCGATCCCATCGATTTGATGGATACCTATGGTACCGACGGCGTACGTATGGGGATGTTGTTGAGTTCTCCCGCCGGCAATGATTTGATGTTCGATGAAAGCCTCTGTGAACAGGGACGTAATTTTAATAATAAGATATGGAATGCCTTGCGTTTGATTAAAGGTTGGAAAGTAGATGATAAACAGGCGATGCCTGCTCATGCTCGCATTGCCGTGGATTGGTTTGATGCCCGTTTTAATCAAGTCCTTGCCGAAATTGACGATGCATTTTTGAAATACCGACTCTCCGATGCCTTGATGAGCATGTATAAACTGATATGGGACGATTTTTGTGCTTATTTTTTGGAAATCGTAAAACCCCCCTATCAACAGGCAATCGATACCGAAACCTATCAATCCGCTTGTGCTAACTTAGGTCGTTTAATGCAAGTCTTACATCCTTTTATGCCTTTTATTACCGAAGAAGTATGGCATGCCCTCTACGGAGAAGAAAAAGGAGATATCGTTGTGTCATCTATGCCGCAGACGCAAGCTTATGATGCCAAGATTATCCATACCTTTGCTTTCAGTATTGAGGTAGTGGAGCAAATACGTCGTTTGCGGACGGAAAATAACATTGCACCCAAACAGCGTTTGGACTTATTTATTTTATATCATGACAAAGAAGATGTTTTTAAAGAAGTGATAAGTAAGCTATGTAATCTGTCGGCTGTTTACGAAACAAACAGCAAACGGGAAGATGCACTTTCGTTTGTGGTACACAAACAGGAGTTCTTTATTCCTTTTAGTAATGCCATTAATATTAATGTAGAAGAAGAAAAAGCAAAACTCCAAGAAGAAATCAATTACCTGCAAGGATTCCTTACAAGTGTAGAAAAAAAACTTTCCAATCCCTCTTTTGTGCAGAATGCACCCGAAAAGGTCGTTGACGTAGAACGCAAGAAACAGAACGATGCAAGGCAGAAATTAAGCCTGTTGCAAGAAAAAATCGAAAGACTAAAATAAAATCATTAGTGGCAAGTCGTAGGTTTCAAATGGTTTTTTTAAAATAAAATGAAAGACGACTCTTTTCAACTTTTTGGCGATAAAATGTTTTGCCAACCTTTGGCGGTTGTTAAAGCCATGAACAGCAGGGAATGCCAACAGGCATTTCAGCTTATTGCAGATTATGCCCGTAAATATTATGTATTGGGTTATGTAAGTTATCAAGCCAAAGAAGTGTTTTTAGGAAAGCATTTCGAAAGTCCTACCCCTTTACTCTATTTTGAAGTTTACGACGATTTTCATCCTTATCAACCTCAAACAAGCGTCGAATCCTTGTTTTTGTTTCCCCGTCCATTAATGAATTATCCGCAATATGTAGATGTCATAGAAGAAATAAAACGGGAAATTGCATGCGGAAACACCTATGAATTAAACTACACTTATGCATGGCAGCTCGACTACAAAGGAGATGCATGGACACTTAATGAAAGTCTACGTTCGCAACAGCCAACACCTTATCATGCTATGATTCGAAACGAATACGAAGAAGTGATATCTTTTTCTCCGGAATTATTTTTTCATATAGAAGGGAATCGTATATTAACGAGACCCATGAAAGGAACATTGCCACGCAAAGCCGATGAAGCGGAAGACAAACAACAAATGCAGTTTCTTAAAAACGACATAAAGAATAGAGCCGAAAATGTGATGATAGTCGATTTAATCCGTAATGATTTGAGTAAAATTGCGGTAACCGGTAGTGTTAAAGTGAATAAATTGTTTGAGATAGAAACCTATAAATCGTTGTATCAAATGACATCGGAGGTAGAGGCAATGCTCGATCCGCATGTAAGCCTGTATGATATATTCAAAGCACTATTTCCTTGCGGTTCCGTTACAGGAGCACCCAAAATAAAAACCATGGAAATTATCGACAAGTTGGAGTCCATACCACGCGACATATATTGCGGAGCCATAGGTTTGCTTTCCCCCGAAACAACTGTTTTCAGTGTACCCATTCGTATATTGCAACGTAAACAAGGGGAAAAAGCTTTTCGTTATCATGTTGGGGGTGCCGTGCTATGGGATTCCGATTCACGGGAAGAGTGGGAGGAAACCAAGGTGAAAGCGCATTTCCTTACAATAAACAATCCTGCATTTGACATCATTGAAACCATTAAAGTGGAAAATCATGCCATGGTGTTTCGAGAGGAGCATTTGCAGCGGATGAAACTATCGGCGCAGGCATTGGATTTTTATTTCAATGCCGAATTGGAGAAACTGCAAGCGACTCAAAACGGCATTATGCGTATCCTACTGGCAAAGGACGGATCTTATGATATTAAATATGAGGCGTATAAAGAAACAGCCTGTAATACCGTTTCTTTGGCAAGTCATGCGGTGGATAGTTCACATCCTTTGTTATACCATAAAACAACCTATCGTCCGCTTTATAAAGACAGTATGGAGAAAATAAAAAGGGGAGATATCTACGATGAGTTGTATGTTAATGAAAAAGGCGAACTGACCGAAGGGGCACGTTCAAATATTGTATTGGAAATAGGGGAGCGGTGTTTTACCCCTAAAATTGAAAGCGGTTTACTAAACGGTATTTGCAGGCAAAAACTATTGGACGAAAAATTTTGTGTGGAAAAAATATTGTATGTTTCCGATTTATACAAGGCAACACATATCTATTGTGTGAATTCCGTTAGAGGAATAAAAAAAGTGAATTTGTTATGATTTTAATTGATAACTACGACTCCTTTACCTATAACATTGTTCAGTATTTCAAAGAGATGGGCGTTGAACCTCAAGTGTTAGCCAAGGATGAAACGGATATGCAAAGCATAAGTCGTATGGCTTTCGATAGCATTGTACTTTCACCCGGACCCGGGCATCCCGTAGCAACAGGTATATGTTTGGATGTGATACATCATTTTCATAAAACGAAAAAGATACTCGGTGTTTGCTTAGGGCATCAATGCCTGGCGCATTATTTCGGAGCAAAGATTGTTCAAGATCAAAATCCTACCCATGGGAAAACATCTCCCGTTTATTTTCGAGAAAGTCGGCTTTTTAATCGTATACCACAGGGTTTTCAAGCCTGCCGTTATCATTCCTTGATTGTTGATCCGCAAACGCTTATGCCGCCATTGGAAATTACGGCTCAAACCGGCGACGGCATTATCATGGCGATTCAACACCGGCATTTACCGCTTTTCGGTATTCAATTTCACCCCGAAGCTATATTGACGGAATATGGAAAAGTGTTGTTAAAGAATTTTTTGGAAATATAAATAAGTATAAGAGTTTCATCCCGGGCGAAGCGAAGAATCTGTTGATTTTTATCGGACAATAGTAATAACAAATATTAAAACAAAAAAGAGGATGTTCTGTCATGGAACATCCTCTTTTGTTTTTTTGACTTTTAAAGTATTATTCAATCGATTTGCGATACTCGTTGGGAGATAGACTGGTATTTTTTTTAAAGTATTGAAAAAATAGAAATTGAGAACTAAAACCAAAGGATTCGGCTATTTCCTTGATGCGAATCTTTTTATCTCTTAACGATTTTTTTATTTCAATTACTAAGATAAAATCTATCCATTCTTTAGCACTTTTATTTCTCATATTGTCTTTGACAACTCGGTTCAGGTGTTTAGGTGTAATGCAAAGTTTTTCGGCATAAAAACTAACGCTTTTACTTTCGTGTAAATGTTTTTTTAACAAGTTGAAAAAATCATAAGCTATTTTGTTGTTTTTATATTCAATGCTATTTTGAGGATGAGAAAAATTAAATAAGTCGTAATAGATTATGTGAAGCATATGAGTGATAATTTGATTGGTATAAAGATTGTTGTTTTTTATTTTCGTTTCTAATATTGAAAAATAGAGCTTGAGTTGTCCTATTAATGATTTATTGAGTTTGTAAATCAGGTTTTGTTGATAGTATATTAAAAAGAAGTAAGGTAAATCGGCCATGATAGTTTCATGGAAATAATTAGAATACAGTAAAAACATACATCGAAAGTCATTACTTTTATAAGTAACTGTTAGTTGTTGATAAGGGAAAACCAACAATACACTTTCACTATTCATATGATAAGTGATGTTGTCGATTACAATTTCCGTTTCACCTTTGGTGCATGCAATCAATATTGAATCTTTTATAATTTCAGCATAGTTAAAGGTAAAAGGCAAACTCTCACAATCCGTATTTATACTAATGTATTTAGTATTGGAATTGTTGGCAGTATTACATTGCCGAGAATTAATTTGTTTATCCATGATAAAATTTAAAAATGAATCATATAATCAAAATTATTTAAAAGAATAATGTTTATGAGTGCTTTACATAAAATGTTATTTATAAAAAATATTTTATATTAACAAAATAAAAATTATACAAATGTAAAATAAAAAATATCGTAAAAAAATAAATTTGTTAAAAATATATAAAAAGCGTAAAATAATATAATTTGATGTAAACATTGTCTTTACTTTTGTTTACTTAAAAAAAGTAACTAAAAAATAAAATTATAAATAATTAATACAAAGAAGATGAAAAAATTTATCAGTTTGTTATGTTTAGTTTTATTGGTGTTTTCTGGTTATACACAAGACACTACGATAGCTTTTGAAAAATTTGGAAGTATACCTGTCGGATGGACGGTAACGCCATCCGGTTCTTGGGACTTGGATTATGGTTTATACCAAAGTGATTCCAGTTCCATATGCGGATATGTGCCAAATTTACCCGGTGATTCAACAGTGCTAATGAGTCCGTATTATGATTTCAGGAATTATTCTTATGTTTTTCTTCGGTTTAATCAAATTTGTAAAGTGGTTGGGACGGATATATGTAAAATATATATTCAAGAGAATCATACCGGTGCACGATGGCGGGAAATACCAACTTCTGTTTATCAAGGAATTAATCCATCAGCATATCAAAATGCGCGCTTCAGTCAAATGAGTTATCCCAATTGGATCCCCAACGATTCCTTGGCCATTCCTACCAATGCATGGTGGCGAACGGAATTGTTTGATCTAACCAATGAAGCTTCTTATGCTCAGGTAAGGTTTAAATTTGTGATTAAGCGCGGAAACGGATCGGCCACTCATTTTGCCTACGGTTGGTTGATTGATGATTTTGAGTTGATAGCTTCACAATATGAAATCAAACCTCCCCTCATGGAAGACCTTTCAACAATAAGCGACACCGTTTATCAAACCGGTCCTTTTGCTGTGATAGTGAGGATTTCACCTCAAACAATTTATAGTATGGTGCAGCCTATTAATCTTATAGTAAAATATCAACATCCTAATCATCCTACCGTTATCGATACCATTCAAATGACCATGATCGACGGTGATACCATTTTTGCTGCAATGATTCCTCAAAAAATTGCCGGCACAA
>MWCE01000200.1 GCA_002069895.1 Bacteroidetes bacterium ADurb.Bin234
TGCGTGAGGGATTGAAGCGGAAAGCCCACAGCGAGCTTGCGAGCGAGGACTTGTAGCGGAAAGCCCGACCCGAAGGGGCACGCCCTAATAAAAATCGGATATAGGGACAGAATACACTCCTTATCAACGCATTATTACCAAATAGCAGCCTGTTTTTCAGCGGCAAGGTACATATTGTTACCTTCTTTTACATTGAACGCTTTTATAAATGCAGGGATGTGAGGCAAGGTGCCGTTTACACGCCATTTGCCTAAGGAATGGGGATCTTCTTTGGTTCGACGAAGGATTTCTTCGTCGCGTATGTTGCCTGCCCATACACCGGCATAGGCAATGAAAAAGCGTTGCTCGGCCGTAAAACCGTCCATTTCTTTTTGGACACTTCCTTCTTTAATGGCTTTTTGCATGGCGACATAGGATACGTTAACGCCACCGTTGTCGGCAATGTTTTCGCCTAAGGTGAATTTACCGTTGGCAAAGGTGCCGGACAGTACTTCAATTTTATTGAAATGATCTACTAACACTTTGGTGCGTTCTTCGAAGTTTTTACTATCGGTTTCTGTCCACCAGTCTTTGAGGTTTCCATCTTTATCGTAATTCCGACCTTGGTCGTCGAATCCATGTGTCATTTCATGACCTATCACCACGCCTATGGCTCCGTAGTTCACGGCATCGTCGGCATGCATATCGAAGAAGGGAGGTTGAAGAATGCCGGCAGGGAAACATATTTCGTTGGTAGTTGGGTTATAGTAAGCATTTACGGTTTGGGGTGTCATCAGCCATAGGGTTCTGTCGACGGGTTTTCCGATTTTCGACAATTGATAGTCGGTTTCAAAACGGCTTGCGCGTTCAATGTTGGTATAATAACTGTCGTTTTCAATGTGTAAGGATGAATAATCTCTCCACTTGTCGGGATAACCTATTTTAACGATAAAGGTGCTTAACTTTTCTTTGGCTTTTGCTTTGGTTTGGTCTGTCATCCAGGTGTTTTGAGCAATGCGTTCGCCAAGTGCTTCTTTTAAATTATCTACCAATTTCAACATTCTTTCTTTGGCTTCGGCGGGAAAGTATTTTTCGACATACATCTGCCCTACGGCTTCACCCAAACATCCGTCGACGGTTGAGACTACGCGTTTCCATCGGGGTTTCATTTCGGTTTTGCCCGATAAGGTTTTACCGTAGAAATCAAAATTAGTTTGAACGAAATCATTGCTTAAATAAGGAGCGGCATCGTTTACGACTTGCAGTGCGAGATATGCTTTAACTGTTTGCAGGTCGGTCGATTGTAATATTTTATTGAGTCCTTTAACGTAATCGGGTTGTCCGACGTTCAAACTGTCGATAGTTTGCAATCCTATGTTTTTAAAATAAGTTTTCACATCGACAGCGGGAATGATTTTTTGTAAATCCTCAGTCGACATATAGTTATATGTCTTATGGGGGTCGCGTAAATCGTTTTTATCCATAAACACTTTCGCCATTTCGGTTTCGAGGGCTAAAACGGCTTTTGCCATGTTTTCTTCTTTACCTTCGGATAATGACATTTTATTATATCCCGATAATTGAAGCATTTTAGTTAGCAATACAACATATTGGTCACGTATGGGTTGCGTTTCTTTTTCTAAATAATAATCGCGGTCGCCAATACCCAATCCCGTTTGCCATAACCAGGCAATGTTCATGTTACTGTTTGCCGGATTGGCTTCGGCAAAAACGCTGAAAAAGGCACCGGTGCCTTTCAGGTATAATTCCGCCAACATGTTTGTTAATTCCTTGATATTTTTCATGTCAGCAATGCTTTGTAATTGAGCTTGAACAGGGGTTGCTCCTTGTTTTTCGAGCGTAGCGCTATCCATACCCATATTGTATAAGTCGCCGATTTTTTGAGGAATTGATTCTTTGTCATGTTTTTTAGCTGCAATGCCTGTTATTAAGTCTTTTAATTGTTTTTGGTTATCTTCTCCGAGTTTGTCGAAGCTGCCGTAGCGGGCATATTCTCCGGTGAGGGGATGTTGTTTCATCCATCCGCCGCAGGCATATTGATAAAAATCTTGTGCCGGGCTTACGGTTTCATCTAAAAACGATTTGTTGATACCTGATTGTAATGTTGATTTCTCTTTGTTGTTACATGCTGTCATAGTGATGAGTATACTTCCTAAAATAAATAATGTACTACGTTTCATTGTGCTTTATGATATATAAATTAAAGTTTTATAACGTTAGTTCATGCATAAAATTATGGTTGTTTAGATTTTCCCAACATATAATAGTAATTAGCCGAATCGGCTTGATTAATTTGGCGGAATAGGTTTCCTTTTTCAATGTAACCTGTCGGATTGTCGGGCATTAAAGCAATGAGGGTGTTGATGGTAAGCATAGCGCTATCGCTTTGTTTCCTGAACGAGTAGATTTGACTTAACAATTGATAGGTTGAAACATTATAAGGATCGGCATTGAGGGTGTTTTTCGACATAGCAATAGCCGAATCCAATTGATTGATTCGGGCATATCCGATTGCTAAATTACTATAACAAGAAGCAGCTCCTTCGGGATGCTTTTGAAGATAAAGTGTAAAATGATAACGTGCGGAATCTAATTTACCCAACATGGCGTAGGTGCTTCCCAAATCAAATCGTACCACATGCTCGGATGTGTCGGACTGAACTACGTAAAGATAATGATTCTTGGCATTTTCATAATCGCCTTTGTTGTAATAAGCAATGGCGATATTATATTGAGTTATAATTGATTTTGGATTCAATTGTAAGGCTCGGCTATAATAATAAACCGCCGAGTCGAGAAAGCCTTCGTTGCTATAATAGGGATGCAAGGAATAAAAAGCAAAACCCACACGATCGTAGGCATTGGCATGTTTCGGATAAATGGCAATGCCTTTTTTAACGGCCAGTATGGATTTCCATAAATAGGCACGATACATCAAGGAGTTTTTTTCCAATACGGCCGAAGGGGAAGGGGTGTTGTTTTTATTCTGGTATTCAATGGCTTTATCTCTTAAAGCTTCTCCCCATAGGAAATTCAAACGGGCACTGTTTTCCGATTTCTTGATATCGGCACCGTATAAAGTGAAATTGTTTTCCCATTCGGCGGAACGGGTATAGGTTTTCACAGTGAAAAACAACAACATGATTATAAGCAATCCTCCACTAATCAAACGCGATGGAGTGATATATGAAGCTTGTTGTGTGCTTTTCTTATCAGCATATTGATACAAAAGATAAACAATGGCCATGCAATATCCCAGCGAAGGGATGAATAAAAAGCGGTCGGCAAAAGAAGATCCGATTAAATACACCAAGTTGCTGTAAATACTCATGGTAATGATAAAGAAGAAAATACCGTAAGCAACAGGACTTTTTTTGCGAAGGCTTCTTATGGCATATATTATCAATGCTACATATATTAATAATGACAACAAAGTTTGCCAACTGCCGAAACCGACAAGTGGAAGTTGATTAAATGAATAATCACACACCTGTTGATAAGGGAATATGAGCAGCAACAAGTATTTACCCAAGAGCATAATGGCACACGCCCAACGGGTTAACAAAGTTTGTTCGGCAAAATAATTATTGATAGTGCTTAGCTCGGAAGACGTATAATCACTCAGAACCGCAAAACGTGCTATTAAATAAATGATTACCGGTATGCTTATCGCTGTCATTATATATATATAATCTTTGCGTTCTGCTTTACGGAAGAAATAAACCGTGAGCGGAATGGCCGCTAAGAAAGTAATGGCACTTTCTTTTGAGAACATGGCTAATAAAAATGAAATAAAGATGCCTGCTAAGAAAACGGATTTCTTTTTATCTATATAATGTAAGGTAAACCAAATACCAGACAATATAAACAGCAGCAATAAGATTTCATCCCTTCCTTTGATGTTGGCAACCACTTCGGTGTGCATGGGATGAGATGCATATAGAATTGTTATTATGAAGGGTAAAAGTTTATTCTTTTCTACAAACATTTTCCTTAATACGATAAACAACAACACACAGGCAAGGGCATACCATAAAACATTTAACACATGATATAAAGTGGGATTGTCGGGTGAAATTTCCCATTCGGTGGCAAACATCAACAACGAAAGCGGACGGTATTGATAGGCTTCGGGATTGATTTTCACTCCGTGCATGGAATAAGTGGTCAATATTTTACCATAACCTTCGCTGCCTTGTTTAACATAAACATTCTCATTAAAAACAGCTCCGTCGTCTAAAGCCCACTGATGGTGAAAGGTGTTGCTGTATAATATAAATGTAAAAATAAAAACCAGTAAATATACATACCATTCTTTTATGGGAAAGAAATTGGCAGCGTTATTTATGGGTATTTGTTCAATACCTGATTCTTGTTTTTTGGAATCCTTTTTGGAAGGTTTATTGTGAAATGACATAGACTTAGATTTTGAAAAAATAATTGCAAATGTACATAAAATTGTAAAATCATATATAGGATGATAAGAAAGCTTATATTTTTTATAGTACTTAATTCTTTATCACCATTCTTTTACTCAAGAACAACTCTTTGATGTTTAATTTTACAGCAAAATCTATTTCCGGCAGTTTAACTTCCGATGCTTTCAGGTTAAGTATGGTTTAGAATAAGGGAACGATCAATATCCCAATGTTTTCAGCATTGATTTATAGCTTTGTTCTTTACCAAAAAGTTTGGTAACCAGTTCGCCTTCTTCATCCTCACTGTTTTCCGTTTTCTCACGGTAAATAATCACGTGTTTGGGAGCGGGTATCAAACAATGTTGTATTCCACCGTAACCGCCAATGGATTCCTGATAAGCACCGGTGTGGAAAAGTCCGATGTATTGAGGAGTCTCTAATGAAAATTTAGGAAGGAATACAGCATTTAAGTTGGCTTCCGAATTATAATAATCGTGGCTGTCGCAGGTTTGTCCGCCCAAGAATACGCGTTCGTATTCTTTATCCCAATTATTGATTGCCAACAAAATAAACTGTTGGTTGATCGCCCATGTATCTGGCAGTGTGGTCATAAAGGAACTATCAATCATATTCCACAACTCACGGTCGTTTTGTCGTTTTTGATTAAGGATA
>MWCE01000201.1 GCA_002069895.1 Bacteroidetes bacterium ADurb.Bin234
GATATTATAAGTTTTTACAAAAAGATTTTTCTTCTATTAATGTAATCCCTTTTACCAGAAACAAATATTAAATATGAAAGTAGATCTGATTATTTTTGATTTAGATGGAACATTACTCAACACGCTTGAGGATTTGGCTGATAGCGGGAATTATATTTTAAATCGATATGGTTTTCCCCAACATCCACTTTCTTCCTACCGTTTTTTTGTTGGAGACGGTATTCTTAAACTGGTGGAACGTATATTACCCGAAGATAAAAAAGAAAAAGATTTTGTTTTATCATTCAAAGAAGAGTTTGTTAAATATTACAATCAACATAAATCCGATAAAACAGCTCCCTATCCCGGTATTATTAATGTATTGGAAACAATACAAAACAAACATATAAAAATTGCCGTAGCATCAAATAAATCACACCAAATGATGCACGCTTTAATGCAGCATTATTTTCCTACTATACATTTTTCAGCAATCTATGGCCAGAGACCAGGGATACCAACCAAACCTAATCCGACTATTGTTTTTGATATACTTAAAGAAACGGCATCGGTAAAAGAGCAAACTTTATATGTTGGCGATACATCAGTCGACATACAAACAGCTAAAAACGCAGGTTTAAAAAGTATAGGTGTATTATGGGGATTTCGTTCCCGTGAAGAATTGCTAACAGCAGGTGCGGATGATGTTATCGACCATCCGGATGATTTATTGAAATTATTATTCTTTAATAAATAGTTGACTGGTGTATGCTTTTCCTGAGTATATGCCTGTATTTAAATCCGATACATTTATAGAAGCATCATAATCGTTTATTTCTTTTCTACAAATGTTTTTTCCGTTTACGTCATAGATTTCGATAAAATCAATATTATTTTTTTATTAGTTCATAGGAATGATCAATGAGTTCTTTTATGAGCGAATCGGATAAATTACCCTTTAAATCAATGGTATTCCAATGCTTTTTATTCATATGATAACCCGGAATTATTTCGGGATGCATCTCTCGCAATTGAATGGCTCTTTCAGGATTACATTTCAATGCAAGCCTTGAATCGCCTGAAAGAGATAACAATGCATACATTTTATTATTTACTTTAAAAACGAGGGTTTCATTGTCGAAAGGGAGAGATTCTTCCGTATTTTCTTTAGCAAGGCAATAAAATCTTATTTCTTCAATATTCATTTAAGATTATATTTTTTGTACAATCATAATCCCATCTCTTAAAGGGAGCAAAAGATTGGTAACATTATTATCGTTTTGGACATATTCATTAAATTCGGAAAGAGCTTTGGTTTCTTTGTCATCCGATGAAGGATGGTTTAAAATTTTACCGCTCCATAAAACATTATCGGCTAATAAAATACCATTTTTGGATAAAGAAGGTAAAAGTATTTTATAGTAATTAAGATAGTTTGTTTTATCGGCATCGATATAAATAATATCCCATGTTTCGTGAAGGCTTGGAATAATATCTAAAGCTTTACCGATCATAAGTTTAACTTTCGAATATAAGGGGGTTTGATGTAAATATTTATGAATAATATATTCCAATTCAGGTTCTTCTTCTATGGTATAAATAAGTCCATCGTTTGTTAATCCTTTTGCCAAACAAATGGTTGAATATCCCGTAAAAGTTCCTAATTCAAGAATACGTTTCGGTTTGACTAAATTACTAATCATTTGTAAAAACAAACCTTGAATATGTCCGCTAATCATGCGTGGACGTAAGGTTTTCTGGAAGGTTTCACGATAGAGTTGATAAAGGATATCTTCTTCTTTTGAAGAATGTTTTTCGCAATAATCTTCTATTTCATCAGAAATTAAGGTAAACATGGTTTATTTAGCATTTAAATCCAAATGATGCCCCATTTTTTCTTGTTTGGTTAATAGGTATTTTTCGTTATGATTATTGGGTTTAATAATAATGGGAATAATTTCTTCGATTGTGATTCCATGTCCGGCCAATCCTACACGTTTAGTAGGATTATTTGTAATAAGACGGATGGTAGTGGCATTCAAATCGCGTAAAATTTGAGCCCCTATGCCATAATCTCTTTCGTCGGCACGGAAACCGAGTTCCAAATTAGCTTCCACGGTATCGCGTCCTAATTCTTGCAGGTGATAGGCTTTTAATTTATTGATCAATCCGATTCCTCTGCCTTCTTGACTCATATATAAAACCAATCCTTTTCCTTCTTTATCGATCATTCTCATGGATTCATGCAATTGATGTCCGCAATCGCATTTACAGGACCCGAAAATATCGCCGGTAGCACAAGATGAATGGACTCTTACCAATATAGGCTCGTCTTTTTTCCAATCTCCTTTTTTTAATGCCAAATGAGTGAGGTTATTATTTAACTGAGAATAGGCTATAAGTTGAAAATCGCCGTATTCGGTAGGTAATTTAACTTCTTCTTCACGATGGATAAAAGTTTCGGTTTTAAGTCGGTAAGCGATTAAATCTTGAATGGTAATTATTTTAATATTGTGTTTTGTTGCCACTTCCATCAATTCGGGTAAGCGAGCCATTGTTCCGTCTTCGTTAATGATTTCAATTAAAGCACCTGCGGGGAATAAGCCGGCTAAACGGGCAAGATCGACGGTAGCTTCAGTATGACCGGCACGAATAAGCACGCCACCGTCGCGGGCGCGTAAAGGATTGATATGTCCGGGACGTCCTAAGTCTTCCGGTTTGGTTTCACAATCGGCTAATGCGCGTATGGTATTGGCCCGGTCGAACATTGAAACACCTGTTGTACATCCTCTTCCCAACAAATCGACAGTAATGGTAAAAGGTGTTTCATGCAAGGATGTGTTGCTTGCCACTTGCATATCTAATTTTAATTCTTTACATCTTTCAATTGTAATAGGAGCGCATAAAACACCTCTACCGTATTTCATCATGAAATTGATTTTTTCGGGTGTTACTTTTTCGGCTGCAATAATAAAATCTCCTTCGTTTTCACGGTCTTCATCATCAACAACAATTAAGAAATTTCCTTGCTTAAAATCTTCTAATGCTTCTTCTATTGTGTTAAATTTTATATCCATAATATTTTAATAAATAATTTTCATTAATAAACAATTTGTCGTTTGAGGTGTGGATGTTTACATCCATTTTTTCCTTTTAAAATAAAAAATTAAAAGGATAACTATCGAAAAACAAATTCCTATGATTAACCAAAAAGCAAAGGACGTTTTTTCAAAAGGAAGTCCGACGTTCATTCCGTATAAGCCGCTGATAAATGTTAAGGGAAGTACGATGGTTGAAATAATAGTCAGGGTACGCATCACTTCATTGTTTCGGTTTGCTTGAACAAATCCGAAAATGGAGGATAAGGAATCGGTTAATTCTTCAAAATCTTCGATCATATCCCACATTTTTTGATATAAGTCAAGAATATTTCCCCAATAATCTTCCATGTCTTCTTTTGATTCATATCCTTTAATTTCGCCCGATTCGAATTTATGAAACACCCTTAATTGCGGTTTGAAGATAGTGTTTAATTGAATAACATTTTTCCGGATAACAGAAATTTTTTCAATGGTTTTCTCCGCATTTTTACTGAATAAATTACGATTCATTTCGTCGATTTCTTGTCCTACTTGGTTAATTAAGAAATAGGATTCATTGATCAAACGGTTTAAAATAGTATATAAGACTGCATCGCTCGAGCAAGAAATCAAGTCGGAAAAGGCATTGGGATTTCGTTTGTAATAATTAAACAAATCTTCAACCACCCAATGGGCTTGCCCTATGGTAATGATATAGTCTTTTCCCCAAAATATTTTCACTTCTTTGGCTTTAACAAAACGTTTTACATTATCGAAATGGGGGAAATGAAGAATCAGAAAATAATAATCATCGTAAATATCAATTTTAGGGCGTTGGGTGTAACTTCGGCAGTCTTCAATATCGAGGGGGTGAAAGTTGTAGTCCTTTTGTAAAGTAACCAAATCCTCATCGGCGGGATTTTGTATATGTAGCCATTTCAATTTTTTAAAAGTCAATGTTTCTATCATATGTTAATCCCTCCTTTAATTTATGTTGATTCTACATTCCGGTATATTTTTAGCGTTGCAAAAGTATGCAAAAAATATATAAAAATGAATCGTTTTATATAGTTTTTTCACTTTAATATATCACTATTATCAGATATAAATTACGATTCGAGCTAATAGATTCTTCGTTTCAATATCTAGGGATTAGAATTTTAACCATTTAGAAGAAAATATTAATTTCCAATGTATGATTCTAAATCTAACGAATAAAAAATTATATTTTAAACGTTTGAATTGAAACGACTAAGGTGAGTTTGTTGTTAGGGAGCGCTCCCAAATGTTTTTTTTACACGTGAAAAATAAATTTTCACACGTGAAAAATTTGTTAGGGAGCGCTCCCTAACAATGGATTCTGCTTATTCCTTTTTGGGGAAACCTTATTTATTGAAAATCTATGCCTTGTTTTTAATATTTTTTTATATATAAAAATTTTTATAATTACATATAAATTACACCATTAAATATAGATTCTGAATGAAGGAATGAATCTTTAGATTTTTATCAGACAATAGTATTTATATTAACTTTAAAAACAATAAATACGACTTTTATTTTTTAATAAATTTTTTCACTGTATTTCCTTTATCGGAATAGAGGGAAATAAAATAAATCCCTTTTTTAATATCATTAACATCTATATGGTATTGTGGCAATTGTGATTTATTTTGAATGTGTTTTATTACTTTTCCGCTGACATCAATGATTTTAATATCATTGATAATATAATTAGCAGATTCAATCGTTAGTTGATTTTCAGCAGGATTTGGGTAAATATTTACTGAAATATCATTATCTTTTTCTGTATTTTCAATGCTTAAGTCAAATTCGGCCCCGTTGACAATATCGGTACGATAGGCTATTTCAACAAAATTTTTATAATTAAAGTCGTTGGTTAAAGCGATATAAGTTTTTCCGGTTTTATGTACGGGAATATTTATTTCGCCGGGACGTTTTTGATAAAAGGTGTAAATAGCATTTACTTTAGTTATTCCAGATGCTTTAAATGCATTCATTTCTTGTTCTGAAAGGATGTGAAAGTTTACAAAAGCATCGGTTCCCGTATGTTCATAAAAAGTTGAACTTTGTCCGTCAACAGGATTTTTATCGGTAGTGATGTTTTTTGCCGACCAAGTGATTTTTAAGCTTTTTTCAGCATCAAAGGTATTGGAATTGGATGTAACCCTCGATCTGGCTTTTGGTTTTGAAGGCATGGTAAAAGTAATGTCATAGGCTTTACCGGCAACGGTATTTGAATTAATAAGAACAAAGATTTGATTTGATTCGACAGGAAAAGAGCCGTAGTTAGGATGATAAATTTTCATATAATATTTTTTACCTGTACCTATAGGAGTTGTAATATTGCCTTGGCCATTAGTCCATAAGTAGCCTGCCGATAATTTATATTCCGTTCCATACTGCGTATTTGTTGAATATAAGTTCACTCTCACACCGTCGATAGGCTTTCCTAAAGAATCAATTATGGTTAAATTTAATGTGGCAGACGGTTTATTTTCGGAATAACAATCGGAGACATTAAATAGTCTTCCGTCGGGAACATAACCTTGCACCAAAGAGCTATTCCAACCGTAATGTCCATATTCTTGCATATTTGTCATTCCCCACCAATAAGGTCGACTAGGAGAACATCCGCCTCTGAAGAATTCGTAATGATGCCAAATATTGTCGCCACCGTCATGAATCATGCCCCATACGTGATCATCGCAAAAATCGCCTATGTGCATCAAAGGGATTAAAGAAGTTCGTGCTGCCGCAGACACAAGTAAGGCATCTTCATGGCAATTGCCAATATGTTTCCATGCAATATGATTGGGTTGTGAAGGTCGGTAATCATTGGCATCGGTAACATCCATTGGAATGCAACGGGAACACCAGTTGCCTAATACGTCTAAAGCCGATTGTGCGGAATCGAAATCCCTGTTAAAAAAATAAATTGTCATTTGTTGGTTCCATAAATACTCGGGCATTTGCATGATTTCTCCTAAACGGGGAATGGTATCAATGGTTATGGTACCTTTATTTCCTTGAGCATCCACTTCTTTATACCCGGAAATATTTACCGGACGATAGCTGTGGGTAGTATCGGGATCGAACCATAGATATTCTCGCCAGCCGTAACCCCAAGTGCGTTGTCCTACAGATGATGCATTATCGGTAACATACAGACCTTCTTGTTCCAATTTTGGCATAACAATAAATTGGTAATAATAATACGGGTCAATTTCTCGCCAAATAAAAGTGCTTGAGCCGGTTTTGATTTTATATTCGGTGGTTGTTTTCCAGTCGTTCGTATTGGTGTCGCCTTTTTCAACTAAACGTACGTATTTTAATGAATCGGCATAGGTATAAATTAGTTCAACGTTTTTTATCAAATAGTCCCAATCATTAATAAAACGACCATCTATCAAAACTTCATAAGGAAGATAGGTTAACATAAAGGCCACTTCATCCAAGTATTGTTTGGGAGTATTGTTTAATAAATCAACCATTTTGGTTCTATGAGAAGATTGGGTTATCATTTTAAATTTGAATTGTAGATCATAATGTAACCAAGCAGGGACGCGCGCAATGGCGGCATTAATGTTGGCTGGTAATAGCTCGAAAAGGGAAGAATCTTCGGTTATTTGACTATTTTCCACTTCAAAAATAAGAGCTTCACCGGGTTTAAGGATACGTTTATTGGTGTAGTTAGCTTTTGTTACAATAGAAGGTGTGTTTTGAAATGGATGTGAAACATCCCATTGCAAGTCAACTTCTTGAATAGATTCGTCCGTGTTTTTTAAAGGACTTGAAATCAATGTACCGCTAGGTTCGGAAATATTATTTGCTTTATGAATGTAAATAGTTGTTTTGGCTTCTGTTTCTTGTTGGGCAAATAATTTATTTCCCGAAATAAATAAAACAATTAAGCAGCTAATAATTATTTTTCTTTTCATAAATGCAATTTTTATATTGTTAGAAAATTTATCGCAAAATTACATTATTTTTTCTTAAAAAATTAAAAAAATAATTATAGTCATTAATTGTTTTTTATCCTAAAGGATTAACAAATCTTAGAATAGATAAATAACCACTTAAACAATTTAGATATAAATTTATCTTGAAAGTTTCATTTCGATAAACGGGAATTTTTGAATGGCTTCACAAAAAGTGCTAATATTTACTTTGTGAGGACAAGAAAGATGTACGTCTAAACTTTGGAATAAATCAAAAACTTTAATAAGAACGTTCGTTTTTCCTTTACAGCTTTTAAACAAGAGAGTTAAATCATTAATTAATTTATCGTCAATGTCGTTTAAATTAATGCGTAATTCAATGGTATTGGTAAATGATTCGAGAATAGAATCAAGGAGTTGGATGTTGGAAACTTTAAGTTCGAAATCATCATCGAATTCACCTTTACGTCCATAGCGGAGGTCGCCTTTTACTTCGATAAAAACAAATATGTTTTTTTGAAAGAAATGTTGAAGTTTTAAAAAGTTTTCACCAAAAAGGCTAAGGGTAATTTTACTGTCGTAATCTTCGATTGTAATGCGACCGTATTTTTTGTTGTTTGCGGTTTCACCAATATGAATATCGGTAATAGCACCGGCAAAAGTAGCAATTTGTTTATGTTGACCGAAAGTTCTAATCATTCCTTCTTCATGAAGGTTTGAAATTTTGTGGGTTGTGAAGTTGTCGATTTCCAATTTGAATTTATCTAAAGGGTGTCCTGAAATATAAAAACCGCAAACTTCTTTTTCATAATGCATTTGTTGCATGCTCGACCAAGGGTCGCAGCTGGGAAATTCAATTCCGTTATCTTCATCGGAAGAATTAGTGTCGTCGAATATCGACATTTGAATGGAATTTAATTTAGCTTGATAGGAAGAGGCGTAGCGTATGAGCCGTTCGATGAAATTGATGTTATCACTTTCGGCAAAGAATTGAGCTCTGTGATGACTTCCCAATGAATCGAAAGCTCCCGACATTGCCAGTGCTTCTATGCAACGTTTGTTGCATGCGCGTAAATTAATGCGTTTCATAAAATCGAAAACAGATTGAAACGTGCCGTTTTCATTGCGTTCGTTGATTATTGCGGCCGAGGCAGCTTCGCCAACCCCTTTGAGGGCGGAAAGACCGAAGCGAATTTCTCCTTTGTTATTAACAGTGAAATGCATATCGGATTCGTTAATGTCGGGTCCAAGAACAGGAGACCCCATACGTTTACATTCTTCGATTAATAGCGAGATTTCGGAAATATCGTTGATATTATGGGTTAAATTGGCGGCCATAAATTCGGCAGGGAAATGTGCTTTCAAATAAGCGGTTTGATAAGCTATCCAAGAATAGCAAGTTGCGTGTGATTTGTTGAAGGCATATTTAGCAAATTCAGTCCAATCACTCCAAATTTTTTCAAGTTTCTGCAGCGGTCCGAATCCTTTGGTAGTGGCTCCTTCAATAAATTTAGTTTTCAATATGGCCATTTTATCAATAAGTTTTTTCCCCATGGCTTTTCTTAATTCATCGGACTGACCCCTGGTGAATCCGGCCAAATCCCGACTTAAAAGCATGACTTGTTCCTGATAAACCGTGATACCATAGGTCTCTTTTAATCGATGTTCCATTTCGGGAAATGGATATTCGATTTTTTCTTTGCCTTGTTTACGTTGAATAAATTGAGGAATGTATTGCATGGGTCCCGGTCGATAAAGGGCATTCATGGCAATTAAGTCTTCGAATTTATTAGGTTTTAATTCTTTTAAATATTTCCGCATACCGAGCGATTCGAATTGAAACGTTCCAACGGTAGCTCCTTCGCTAAATAATTTGAATGTTTTAGCATCATCAAAAGGAATATTGTCAATATCAATAGTTTGATTTTTTGATTTTTTGATATTGGTTAATGTTTCATTAATAATGGATAATGTTTTTAATCCTAAAAAATCCATTTTGATTAATCCGACGTTTTCAATAACGGAACCTTCATATTGTGTTACTAATATTTTTTTATCGGAATCTTTATCTTTGGCTGTACTTATAGGGATAACATTAATAAGCTCCTCGGCTCCAATAATAATACCGCAAGCATGAACGCCTACTTGCCTGACGGTTCCTTCTAACATATTGGCATATTTCAATATATCGGTTAAGATAGGGTCGTTAGAATTGTAAATATTTTTTATTTCAGGAATATATTTAATGCAATTAGCTATTGTAGGTTTAATGGCTTTACCGCTGACAGGATCGTCGGGTAATTTATCGGGGAATAATTGGGCTAATCTGTTGGCAATATCTAATGGAACTTGTTGCACACGTGCTACATCTTTTATACTTGATTTGGCAGCCATAGTTCCATAAGTGATGATGTGTGCCACTTTTTCTTTACCATATTTTTCGGTAACCCAATCTAAAATTTTAGCTCTTCCTTCGTCGTCGAAATCAATATCGATATCAGGTAAAGAAATGCGATCGGGATTCAGAAATCGTTCGAAAAGAAGGTCATATTTTAAGGGGTCGATATTAGTTATTTTCAAACAGTAAGCAACAACCGAGCCAGCTGCGGAACCACGTCCCGGACCAACGGTTACATTCATTTGCCGGGCTGCTTGTATGAAATCTTGAACTATCAGAAAATAACCGGGGAAACCCATATCGCGTATAACATCCAATTCAAAATTTATACGTTCAATAATATCGTTATCAAGTTTATCATCATATCTTTCTTTGGCTCCTTTGATGGTTAAATCTCTAAGATAGTCCGATTCAAGTTTAATCCGATAATATTTATCAATTTTATTTAATTCATCTTTATTTGTAATATCAATTTTAAATTCTTTACAAATCTCATCTTCTGTAAATTTATTTTT
This sequence comes from Bacteroidetes bacterium ADurb.Bin234, assembly GCA_002069895.1. GTDB lineage: Bacteria > Bacteroidota > Bacteroidia > Bacteroidales > WCHB1-69 > UBA5266. Next base: position 9,935 of record MWCE01000201.1, read on the forward strand.
GTAATCTTCTTTAGTACCAAAAGATTTGGGTATGTCGAATTGCGGCATCATTACGTCGCGATTAATATCATAGATTTCGACTTTATCAACAATTTCTTGGGTGTTGATGATGGCTTCGGGCAGGTCTTGAAATATAAGTGCCATTTCTTCGGGTGTTTTCAGCCATTCTTGTTTAGTATAACATAATCTATTTACATCGTCAATTTTTTTACCGGTGCTTAAACAAATCAATCTCTCATGGGCTTCGGCATGTTCTTCTTCAATAAAATGCACATCATTTGTGGCAATAATCTTAGTATTTGTTTCGCGGGCAATTTGCAGTAAGTGGACATTTTGTATTTGTTGACGTTCATAAACCGTGGTATCGGCACCGGGTTTATCGGTTTTATGTCGTTGAAATTCTATATAATAATCTTCCCCGAATGTATTTTTATACCATAAAACGGCTTCTTTGGCTTCTTCTAATTTTCCGTTTTCAATTTTCCGATGAATTTCTCCTGCCAAACATGCCGAACTTACTATTAAACCTTCTTTATATTTTTCTAAAATTACTTTATCAATACGCGGACGGAGATATTCTCCTTCTATCCATCCCAATGATACTAATTTGCACAGATTATAATATCCGATTAAGTTTTTTGCCAATAAAATGAGATGTTCGCCACCAAGATTTTCTTTAAATTCTTTTACAAAACGACTTCCATTTGGATTGGTAGTAGTGTTTCGGGCTACATAAACTTCACAACCTAAAATAGGTTTAAACAACAATTTCTTTTTATCGGATAAGAGTTGCTGTAATTCAGGTAATTTTTCATGGTTTTCATATTCCGAGTTCATTTTATCAATTTCATTCCGGATGGTTTTAATTTCATTTTTTATGGGTCTGTTTACTTCGTTAACGTAATCAAAAAAATGTTTGATGCCAAACATGTTTCCATGATCGGTTAAAGCAATGGAGTGCATTCCGGCTTCAATGGCTTTGTCAACGAGTGCTGTAATGGGCGACATACCATCTAAAATGGAATAGGTGGAATGTACATGCAAATGAGTGAAGTCTAACATAATGAAATGATAATTAGAATTATGTGTTTTATAAATTCGGTTTTCAAAGATACAATATAATATCCTTTTAAGTTGGCAGTGTTAAAAACTTTTTTATAACAAAAACTGTAAAACAATAAAACATAATAAATTGTAGTGATAATAAATTATCAACTTTCGATGAAGGCAAAATCAAAAAACAACTAAACATTAAAGATTCATGCAATTTCATGTTTTCGCTTTCTACCTTTTCGTTTACATTTTCTACTTTTTCGTTACATTTTCAAGCGTGTGCATTCAAATTTTCACGGCATAAAATTTAAAACTATAAGGAGACGTTTCAAATGCATAAGTATGCGTTTTAGGGAAGTACCCCTTCACTGCAATAGAAGGCTTGTCAATTTATTTATAAGGTGTAAAAAAGAGGAGATGTCGAAATTTTTTATTTTATATCAATTAAAAAAAGGATTAAGCATGGATTTATACAACAAAAAATAATAACTAAGGTAGAGAAATTTATTGTATTTTTGTCGACAGGAAAA
>MWCE01000202.1 GCA_002069895.1 Bacteroidetes bacterium ADurb.Bin234
TACAAAATTACTTAAATTGGTATGCTGTCATTGACGTAATTGAAAAAGCAATTAATCCTGCTAAACAAACAGCAAAAATGATTATTGAATCTGCTGTTGTTTGGTAACAATTTAAAAATATATGCAATTTACAATATCTAATTTAGAACATAGCCAATTTATTCTATTCTATTTTTGCTTTTCAAACATATCGTTGGTGATGGTTAATTCATACCGAGTAATTAAAATTCCCATATCATTCTGTTCAGATTTATTCCAAGTATCCATTTGATTATATTTATTTTTATTTACCCATGTAGTATCGTTGTTTTTTATACTATAAATACTCAGATTGTTAGCATGAGCTAAAAAAGTAGATTCGTCTATACCTTCATTTCCTTTTTCAAAATCAGATAATGTAAATCCTGTAAAAGTCCCTTTGTTATTCATATAAACAGTATCCTTTGTTTTATTATTAAATGTAAAAGCAACAACAACCGTATCACTACATTCATTAATAAACACCATATAATCGGTGGTATTTGTTATCATGTCACATGAAATGAATAAGAATGATGAAAATACAATTATTAATTTTAATTTTTTCATTTTCTTAATTTTTAAACTTTTTGTCCTTTTTAATTTTTGAGTTTTTGAGTTTATGTTTTTTGGTACAAATGTACATGAATTTATTAAATTACACACAGACGGATAAATATTTCTTTAAAATTTATTGAGGAAAAATGTTTAACAAAATAATATATTACTTCGATTATTTTATTACTTTTGCATTCCATGCGGAAGTAGCTCAGTTGGTAGAGCATTGGCTTCCCAAGCCAAGGGTCGCGGGTTCGAATCCCGTTTTCCGCTCAAATCGGAATGTTGAATTTTAACTTCTAATAGATCAATAATATAAATCTTTTTTATCATGAAAACCTACCTTATCCCCATTGTATGCATATTGCTTTTAAGTGCTTGCTCTTCGAAAAAAAATCAATCGGAAATCAAAAAAACAATCGATAAAATGACTATAGAAACAACAGTAGCGGAAATCATGAAACAAACGTCTTTTAGTAAAGATTTGGTAGAAAGAGGCGTTAAACAAACCGCCGATTTATGGCAAGAAGACAACGGCAGCAAAGAGGAGTTTAAGGACTTCTGTATGACCCATTTTTGCAAAAACGCAAACGAAAAGGAAAAACTTTTCCGACGTTTATGCAGCAATTTTGAAACCATCTATGGTCATAACAACCGCGTTAGCATAGAGATGTTGCGTCCGAGCCATGTGGTGGGCTATGAGAAATTGCCTGTCGATGAGATTTTTGCAGCTTATAACGGCTTGGCTCATTTTAGCGATGATATGTTTACCAATAAAATAGCCTTTATTATCAGCTTGAATTTTCCTTTCTATACTTTGGAAGAAAAAACTCGGTATGCGGACAAATGGAACGACACCGAATGGGGATATGCCCGTTTGGGTGATGTATTTACTGCAAGAGTACCCGCTGCCGCTCAACAACAAATTGACCAAGCCACTGCCGCTTCCGACAATTATATTTCAAATTATAACATTTATATGGGTTCGCTGCTTGATAAGCAACAGCAATCCTTATTCCCGAAAGACATGGTTTTAATAACCCACTGGGGTTTGCGCGATGAGTTAAAGTCGAACTATGCCGATAAAACCAAAGGTTTGGAAAAACAACAAATGATTTATGAAGTCATGAAACACATCATCTATCAAAGCATACCCCAAGATGTCATCAATAAAGGCGATTATACTTGGAATCCTTATAGCAATAAGATATATAAAAACAGCAAAGAACAAAAAGCAGTTGCTGAAGGCGATACTCGCTATCAATTTTTGTTGAATAACTTCAAAGCCATGAAAGCCGCCGATCCTTATTATACTTACTTCCCAACCTATATTTCCCGTAAATTCGATCAGGAGTTTGAAATATCACAACAAGAAGTAGAAAAGCTTTTTGTAGCCCTTGTCTCTTCGCCTCAAGTGAAAGAAGTGGCAGCATTGATTAAACAACGATTGGGACGTGATTTACAGCCTTACGACATTTGGTATGACGGTTTTAAAAGTCGCAGCGAAATGGATCCGGCGGAATTGGATAAGAAGGTAATGGCCAAATATCCAACCAAAAATGCTTTTGTGGCCGACTTACCACAAATATTGATGAAAATGGGATTTACCCAAGAAAAGGCACTGTTTATTTGTAATCACGTTGATGTTGATGCTTCGATAGGAGCCGGTCATGCCTGGGGCTCACTAATGAAATCGGACAATGCGCTTTTGCGTACCCGTATAGGGGACAAAGGCATGGATTACAAAGGATATAATATTGGAGTCCATGAATTCGGGCACAATGTCGAACAAACTATTTCTCTGCATTTGGTACCGAATTATTTCCTCAACGGTGTTCCCAATACTGCTTTTACCGAAGCCCTTGCCTTTGTTTTCCAGCAACAGGATTTGGCTTTGTTAGGCATGGGCGATGCCAACGAAAAAGCACATTATCTGAATACCTTAGACATATTCTGGGGCTGCTACGAAATCATGGGAGTTTCGCTTGTCGATATGAAAATATGGCAATGGATGTACGAACATCCCGATGCCACCGCTGCGGAACTAAAAAATCAAGTGATTAATATTGCAAAAGAAGTGTGGAATACCTATTATGCTCCCGTTTTCGGCAGTAAAGACGAACCCATACTTGCCGTTTATTCCCATATGATAGATGCTCCTTTGTATCTTTCGGCTTATCCACTCGGTCATTTAATCGATTTTCAATTAGAAGATTATTTCAAAGGAAAAAACAGAGGCAATGAAATAGAACGCATCTATTCCATGGGAAGGCTTATACCGCAATACTGGATGCAAAAGGCCGTCGGCAACACACTCTCGGTCAATGCATTACTAAAAGCCACTTCCGAAGCAGCGGAAAAAGTGAAATAAGGGATTGTTTTACCCTTAATGAAACACATTATGAAAAACTTAATTTTGGGTTGTATAGCTTTATTATCGGTGTTGTGTGTAACAGCCCAAAAATGCAAAAAATATAATCCCTATCAACATACGAGGGAAGAATACATTCAAACGGGAAAGGAAATGTTTGAATCCTATAGATATACAGATTGTGAGAAAAACAAAGAATGGATAGAAACACATACAAATTTGTATTATTCCGATACTTCAACCATTCCGAAACATCATGTGATATGGTATCTTGGTAAAGTGAATTGCCCTGAAGTAATAGATTTTTATATGGATGTAATCTCAAAAGACACCTCTGAAAGGGTTCGTTGCGATGCAATCCAGTATTTAGGATGGTTACGTGCCGAAAAAAGCATACCGTTTTTAACAACATATGCATATCAAACAAAATCATTTAAAGAAAAAAATCAAATTGCCTCAACGCTTTGTGTAATCGGGAAATACGATTTAGCCCTAGATATTTTAGATTCATTTTGTTACGATGAAAACGGTATCCTAAAAGAAAATTGTATTGCAGTTTATAGTTTTGCAGGAAGTAAAAAGGTTATTAAATTCTATAAAAATGAATTTAAAAAGCCTGAAAGTCGCTTACCTGCAGCTGGAAATTTAGCCGAATGGGGTGTCTGTCATGGTAAAACCTATCCCGTTTTTATCGAAGCATTAAAAAGTGGAGATACAAATAAAATGCAAACAGCGCTTTATGGTTTAGCTGCTATTGGAGACAAAAAATCAATGCATATAATAAAAGAATATACTACAAACGAAAATCAATTCATTGCAAAGAAAGCTCAAAACATATTAAATAATATAGAAAGGAAAAGGAAAGAAAAATGTAATGATTTAAAATAAGGCAATATACCCGAAGCTGACCACGCCGGTTTTAAAGCTGATGGGATTGTCGAATTGTTTGCCCAAAGCATAATTCAAGGAAAACATGCCTGCC
>MWCE01000203.1 GCA_002069895.1 Bacteroidetes bacterium ADurb.Bin234
ATATCCGGCTTCAATATACACCCAATCGGTATCGGTGCCTATTTGCACAAACTCCTCATACTGCGTTTCAGTACCTGAACCGATTTGTCCATTCGAATTTAAACCCGATCCCCATAATGTACCATTGTTTTTAATTGCCAATGAATGAAAGGATCCCGCGGCAATCTCTTTCCAATCCATATCTTCAGAAATTTTGGTCGGAGACGTATATGATTGATAAATTACGGACTTACCTAACTGTCCATTTCCATTAAAACCCCAACCCCAAAGGCTGCCATCTGATTTTATGGTTATGGTGAACTCGCTTCCTGCTTTTATCTTTACCCATCCTTGAGAATAAGCGATATTAAACAAGAAAAAACCTGATAATAAAAATAATACTCTTTTCATTTTTATAAATTTTTTGTGTTGATTAAACCATATCGTAAATACAGTATATTGCAATTCAATAATGTACTATTAAATAAATCTTCATCCAAAAGAAAAAGTCTTCCATGTTTTAGAATTTCAATTATAATTTTGTTTATAACAATGTGTATACAATGTTTCCGGATTTCTATTTCGGTTGCAAAAATAATCTTTTTTTATTTAAGTTAAACTTTTTAATAAATTTTATGAATTGGTAATTAAACAGTTTAGTTTTTCAGAATTCGCCCGGAAAATTTACTCATATTGGGGAGGTTCCAACCTCGTGTTGATGAGGTCTCAACCTCGTGTTGATGAGGTCTCAACCTCGTGTTGATGAGGTCTCAACCTCATGTTGATGAGGTCCCAACCTCATAAAGAAGAGGTCCCAACCTCATGAAGTGTTTTTTTTACTAAAATTATGAGCAAGCAGAAACACATGTTCTTGCATGTCAAATATTTTAAACTTCTTCTAAATAATGATTAAAGCAATATGAAATTTGCATTCTCAACCTGTATGCAAACTCCTTTATTTCATTGCAATTGCATTGTAAAATGTCTGCCAAAATTTGTCGTAATTATTGGAATGACATTAATGGGAAGAATATCTTTAAATGAGAGGTAAAAAAAGAGGGAAGTGAAAACACCTCCCTCTTATATCATATATGAGATATGTTTTAGAATAATCCTTTTTCAAATTTGATTTTCAGGTTTTTCAACATATCGTCGGTCATTAGTTCGAGATTGTAAGTAGGATTCCATCCCCATTCTTCGCGAGCGGCACTATCGTCAAGGTCGTCGGGCCATGAATCGGCTATGGCTTGACGGAAATCGGGCTTATAGTCAATGCTGAATTCGGGTATATGTTTTTTTATGGATTCGGCTATTTCAACAGGTGTAAAACTCATGGAGCCTACATTAAATCCGTTGTGGTGTTTGAGTTTGGAGAAATCGGCTTGCATCAAATCAATGACGGCTTTGATACAGTCGGGCATATACATCATGGGTAGTTTGGTTTTTTCGTTGACGAAACAGGTGAATTTTTTGTGTTTAATGGCGTCGTAATAAATAGCCACGGCATAGTCGGTTGTGCCACCGCCGGGTAAGGTTGCATGGCTGATAATGCCGGGGAAACGAACACCTCTGACATCCAAACCGTAGCGTTTGACATAGTAATCACCCAATAATTCACCGGCCACCTTTGTTAGTCCATACATGGTCGTGGGTCGTAATATGGTATCTTGCGGTGCCATATCCAGCGGAGTGCCGGGACCGAAGGCTGCAATGGAACTGGGAACAAACACTTGTTTCATTTTCATCTCCAAAGCAATATCCAAAACGTTCATCATCCCGTTCATATTGACATCCCATGCCAATCGCGGTTTTTGTTCGCCTACGGCAGATAATATCGCTGCCAAATTAACAATCATGTTAATACCGTGTTTTTTGCATATGGAAGCCATTTCATCTTTGTTGAGCACATCCAATGTTTCGAATGGTCCGGTATTTAATATTTCTGCCGGAAGATCCGAACGTTTGTCCGATCCTACTACATTATCATTGCCGTATATTTTCCGTAGACTTAATATCAATTCCGAACCTATTTGTCCGGCAGCTCCTATTACAAGTATTTTATCCATATATTAACATTAATTATAAGGGGTTCTTAACACTATGATTAATATATTCTTCGCTTACGGCAGAACCCTAAGTCCGAAGCTTGGAAACCGGCTGCAAATGTACATAAAATTGTCAAATATTTCACATACATACTTTAAATGCTTTATTCTTTTTTCAAAAAAAAATCAACAAATGCCACCCGACGGTATATAAAAATTATGTAATTTTACAGCACTTAAAAATCAGCTTATTTATATTAAAAAAATATTGATATGTATAAACAATTTCAACAACATTTATTAACACAAATTCAGGACATTAAAACTTCCGGTACCTATAAAAACGAACGCATCATCGTTTCACCGCAGTACTCGAAAATAAAAGTGAATACAGGAAAAGAAGTGTTGAATTTTTGTGCGAACAATTATTTGGGATTAGCCAATAATCCGCAATTGGTTAATGCAGCCATCAAAGCTTTACAAGAAAGAGCCTACGGAATGGCTTCCGTACGTTTTATTTGCGGCACTTCCGATTTACACAAAAAATTGGAAGAAAAAGTAGCCAAATTCTTCGGTACGGAAGACACCATTTTATATGCCGCTTGCTTCGATGCCAACGGTGGTGTGTTTGAACCGCTTTTAAACGAAGAAGATGCCATTATTTCCGATGCATTAAACCATGCTTCCATTATAGATGGGGTGAGGTTATGCAAGGCTCAACGTTTTCGTTATGCCAATGCCGATATGGCCGATTTGGAAAAACAATTGCAAGATGCACAAAAATGCCGTTTCCGTTTAATCGTTACCGACGGTGTGTTTTCAATGGACGGCAATGTGGCTCCTATGGATAAGATATTGGCACTTGCCGAGAAATACAATGCCATGGTCATGGTTGACGAAAGCCATTCGGCCGGTGTGGTCGGCAAAACAGGTAGGGGTGTTACCGAATTGCATAACATTAGAGGTAAGGTGGAAATCATTACCGGCACATTGGGCAAAGCTTTCGGCGGTGCCATAGGCGGTTTTACGACCGGTAAGAAAGAAATCATCGAAATGTTGCGTCAACGCTCCCGTCCTTATTTATTCTCGAATTCCATTCCTCCCATGGTGGCGGCTGCCGGCATCAAAATGTTTGAAATGATGGACGAAACCAACGAACTGCAAGATAAATTACATGAAAATACCGATTATTTCCAAGCTAAGATGAAAGCTGCCGGATTCGACATCAAACCTACCCAATCGGCCATCTGTGCAGTTATGGTTTATGATGCCGCTTTGGCAAGTAAGTTTGCCGATAAATTATTGGAGGAAGGGATTTATGTGATAGGTTTCAGTTATCCTGTGGTGCCCAAAGACCAAGCACGTATTCGTGTTCAACTCTCGGCCGCTCACGATAGAACACAACTTGATACTGCTATCAAAGCTTTTATTAAAGTAGGTAAGGAGTTAAACATTATTAAATAAATATTAAGTCAGCGGGTGAATGCAAATCACCCGTTTTTTTTTAAACATTTTTTTTTGTTTACTTGTAATTTTATATATTTTTGCTTTGACATTTAGTGTTAAAATTTAATAATAATGATTATGGAAACAGATGATGACATTACCCCTGTTGAAGTGTTTTCGGGAACTATATGGCAAGCTGAAATGCTGAAAAATCTTTTGGAAGATGCCGAAATCAAAGTGTATTTAAAAGATGAAATTAATGGTACCATTTTCCCCTTTCTCACTTCCCCGGGAGGTGCAGGCGCTGTAAGTGTGGTCGTTTCCAGTGTTGATTACGACAAAGCAAAAACTATTGTTGATGATTATGAAAATAATCTAATAGAGTAGGAGAGTGGTATGATTAATAGTTTTTAGTATGTCGGTTATAGAACAAATAATATGTAAATATCAACATCGTGGATTGGCTACTTTATTATTGGAAATGCCACCCGCTTATTGCCGTCTGGCTGCTGAAGCCATATCTGAATTGCCTCGTGGTCAGGTGTTAGTAACTACGGGTTTTTATTGCTTCGGAGGAGGAGAAACCGATGGTCCTGTCGGAACCTATTTCTTATGTCAAGCTTTGCGAAAAATGGGATTTTCTCCCGTTATTGTTACCGACTCTTACAGCAAAGCCTTTTTCGATGGTGTTGAATTTCAAGTAGAAATATATGATTGGCAAACCGATGCGAAGTCATTACTTCAAAAATATCGCCCTGTTCTGCTCCTTTCCGTCGAGCGTTGTGGAAGGGCAAGCGATGGCAAATACTATACAATGAACAAAACGGATATATCGGAATTTACCCTTCCAATTGATGCGTTGTTTTTGCAGTCGGATGTGTTAAGTATCGGAATTGGCGACGGAGGTAATGAAATTGGGATGGGTAAGTATTACGAATGCTTAAAAGAGGCTTTATTCATCATTCCTTCCGTAGTTTCATGCGACTTTTTGATACCGGCCACGGTTTCAAACTGGGGAGCTTACGGTTTGCTCACGGCTTTAAGTATTTATAATAAAATAAACCTGCTTCCAAGTTTTCTCGAAGTGTCGAGATATTTGCATTTCATTGTCGACCAAGGAGCCAGCGACGGTATTAAAGGAAAAGCAAATTATAGTGTAGATGGATTTGATTTGCAGGTTGAAAAAGAAATTCTTTTGTTATTAATGCAAGAAATAGAATCAGCTTTGACTTAATCTTCAAAAAAGTCTTCATATCGTTCGGGGAAGAAACCCATCTCGACCGACTTTTCATGTGAAAACATAAAATAAGTTAAACCGGCTTCGGCACACACTTCTGCTTTTTCGTTTAATATTTCAGCATCGATATAACAAATATTACGAACTATTTCTTTGAGTTTGCCGCGTAATAAAATTTTCCCCTGTTTAGAGTCCAAGGGTTTGATATATTTAAGGTTCATCCTTGAGGTTACCCCCGAACAACGGGCTTTGATATACATGGTCCAAGCACCGATTTCGTCCAATAAAGTAGCTTGTATACCTCCGTGAATCACACCGGGATATCCTTCAAATTGTAGCAAAGGAACCCATTCCGATTGAACGTAATCATCTAATTCATAAAATTGCAATTGCAATCCCTGCTTATTATGGGGTGAACAGGCAAAGCAATTATAATCTGCTTTGGCAAACACATTTTTAATCTTTCTTTTCATCCTTCTTATTTTAGCTGTTATTTCGTTTATTTGGTCAATGCTTCGAAATCTTTTATTAAGAGTCCGGCATTGTTTGCATCACTTATTTTATGATAATTAATGTATAATAATTTCCCGTCGGAACAAGAAATGATCATTTTCATGCAATAATCTTTTACTTTAACACCAACTTTATGAACAAAGGCAACATTGGAGATTTTTTTGTCAATAGCATCCCTGATGGTTTCTTGGCTAACAATTTTTATGGGATAGGGATACACACTGCCGATTTTTTTTAAATCACCGGCATCGGCAGATAAATCATTGCTGACTACCCATAGTTCTTTATTCTTCAATTCTTTTTTATTTTCATTAACCCATAATTTCCAGTCATCACCGGGATTACATCTCACATAAGCCTGAAAAGCTTCGAGTAAACCGCCCAATTTATAAGCATATGGTTCTTCGTCGCTCTCTTCCGAATAATAAGACAAAGGTGCGATGATGATTTCTTTCATTTTATTAATGTCACCCGAAGCATCACCCATGATAAGATTTAAAAGGGAAAAAGAACCCGGTATGCCCGTAGCTTCGCCTATGCTGACGATTAAGAATGAAAGTTTCGGATTCTTGCATAATTTCTCGAAACTTTCCAAGTCAATGATTTCATATTCGGTGATTTTCCAATGTTTTTCAGCAGCTTCCTTAATGGCATTGTTGAAATCGGAATACATGGCATCTTCTAATACGATATAAGTTTTTGTCTTTAAAAAGGAAGCCAGTGTTTCCTTATCGGCGAATTTTAATTGTGCAAACACAGAGATATTTATCGTTATTAAAATCGATATAAACATTAAATTTTTCATATCCGTACCATTGTTTTATTAGACGTTAAAAATTTCTGCAAAAATACATTATTTAATATCATTGTCCGATCAAAAACGACAGATTCTTCGCTTCGTTCATAATATGTTGCCTATATCAGGCCTTCGTAATAGTTTCGCTAGCTGCGTTTTTATTATCTGTGAAAAATAAAAAATCCACTCTAATCGGTAGCATTGTGTTATGGGTGTGCTATTCACAAAAAAAAACAAAAATCGAACTTGGTTTTGTAAGGCGGAAGAAGGCTAATTAATTGATATATGCCTTTTATTCTTGTTCATCCATTCCTTTAACTGTCATTAATAAAAAATCAAGACATTTTGAATAATCCAAACACTCATATTCAAGACCTATCTTTCTGATATTTGTATAATAATCCTTAAGTCTTTTAAAATAGTTTTTTTCTAACTGGATAGAAGCCGCCTTTTGTCCAATTTTCTCTATTAGGAACCATTTTTCAATCAATCGTGCAGTACGTCCATTGCCATCTTGAAAAGGATGAATCTTAACGAAAATTAAATGTAAAAATGAGGCATAATAAAATATCTCATAAGGGTTTAAATCAGTCTGATGCAGTAATTCAATGTCGTGTATTAGTTTATCAAATTCTGATTTAACTATATCAGGGCTTGCGGCAACATATTCAATTTTATCCTCACTATTAATTACAAACATTAAATTATTTCGAATCAATCCCTGTTGACTTTTTGGCAAAAGATTTTTACTCAATATCGAGTGTGCTTTTTGAATATTTGCAAGTGTCAACTTGTTATTGTCAATAAAATCATAAGCAGCGTATAAATCATCTACTTTTCTGGTATAATCTGGTTTGAATTTTACCTTTAAGAATTTGTGTTTGAAATAGCTATCAAAATCAATGTTATCTCCTTCAATCTTTGAGGAATAAACAGATGAAACGGATTTATAAAACTGAAAATAATCAACAGGCATTTCATTTTTTCTAATCTTATCCATTTTATGTAAAGGTGATTCTTTTACAGCTTTTGTGTAATCATCAAGGAACTTATCTGTCAGAATTTTAAATTCCATTTATAATCCATTAACACCAAGACAAACTTTTTTATATGAAAACCTGTGGCATGCCTTGTATTACCTACAAGCTTTTTATTTAGTGGACAAAGGTACAACATTTTTAAATATAAAACCTATAACAGTTGCAAACCATTCAAAAAATCAAAATATATAATAAGGTAATGGTAAATAAATACATAAAGCTAAGTATAATATATAGTTGATTTTGCATTTGCAAATTTGTAGAAGGATGTGAGCGGATATTTACGTTCCCAGATTAAATTCATAATTCGCAAGTATATTACGAATTACAAATGAAGAAGCATGTCGTAGAACTACATAATTTTTTCGGTGCAAAAAATACCAACCACTGACAATTTTTTCTGAACACGACATTTTTGTAAAATCATAAAATAAAAATCGTAAAAATCAGTTATATAAACCGAATTATAAATTAAGAATATGGAGACTAATAATAAAGATAGAAAGACACGATATCTTTTACCGATTTATTTATCCCTTGCATTGTCAACAGGTTTGATAATAGGTGCTTATCTTATTCCCTCAAAAGTAAAAACAGTATGGTATGCCGATTATGCTTCCGACAAAATAGGGGAGGTGATGCAACTTGTTAAAAATCATTATTTTGATAAGGTTGATTTGGACGAAATGAACGACCAAGCCATTCAGGCCATGTTGCAAACCTTAGATCCGCATTCATCCTATATCACAAAAAAGAACTCCAAGCAATACGATGAAATGCTTTTCGGTCAATTTGACGGAATTGGCATCCAATTTAATGTGTTAAACGACACGGTCTTGGTGGTAAGCGTTATCCCCGAAGGTCCTTCCCACAAAGTAGGTTTGATGCCCGGCGATAAAATCATTAGTGTTGATGGAAAGACCATTGCCGGTGTTCAAATAAAAAATGAAGAAGTCGTCAAGAAACTGAGAGGGAAAAAAGGCACAGTGGTTGATGTCGGGATTTTGCGATCCGGCATGAAAGAAAGAATGGATTTTAAAATCAAAAGAGATAAAATCCCCTTGGAAAGCATCAATGTGTCGTATATGATTGACAAAGAAATAGGTTATATATTAATTGATAATTTCTCTACCACAACCGGCGATGAGTTTATACAAGCCTTAAAACAATTAAAAGAGCAAAACATGCAAAAACTCATTGTTGATCTACGTTCCAATCCGGGCGGATTTCTCGGTGCGGCCATTGATATATGTGATCAATTTCTTCCCAAAGGAAAGCTGATTGTTTATACACAAGGAAGGCATGTGGGAAAAGAAGAATACAAGGCATCGAACAGTGGCTTGTTTCAAGACGATGATCAGCAATTGGTGATTTTAATTGATGAATGGTCGGCATCGGCAAGTGAAATCGTAGCCGGAGCCGTGCAGGACCATGATCGCGGCATCGTTATAGGACGACGTTCTTTCGGAAAAGGATTGGTTCAAAGGCAATTTTATCTAAACGACAGCTCGGAAGTGATGCTAACCGTGGCACGCTATTTTACACCCAGCGGTCGTTGTATTCAAAAACCTTTTGATAATAAATCGACCGAAGATTATTTTGTGGATATACTTAATCGCTATGAAAATGGTGAATTGGAAAACGCCGACAGCATTCGCTTTATCGACTCTTTAAAATATAAAACATCCAAAGGAAGAACCGTTTATGGTGGAGGCGGTATTATGCCTGATCTATTTATCCCTTTGCAGACATCCGACAGCATTGTTTATTTCAATAAACTGGCCAATCAAGGTGTAGTGTTTACCTATGCCATGGAATATGTAGATAAGAACCGCAAACGTTTGCAATCCTATAAAACAGTAGCACAATTTGATAAACAATTCGCTGTGAGCGATGCCATGTTGCAGGAAATCTTACGCAAAGGAGAAGATAAGGGAATCACTGCATCGGAAGCAACGGCTTATTCCAAACAAGAAATTAAAAAATGGACAAAAGCCTATATTGCACGTAATTTGTTTAATACTAAAGGATTCTATCAAATTATCAATAAAGAAGACGAAGTTATACGCAAAGCGGTGGAGGTGTTGAGGAAATAAGATTGTAGAAACACACAGCCATGTGTCTTTACAGTTGAATCATGTATTTTATCTATTTATATATTTAATAGAAAATTCACGTCTTTTATATCTCGTAATTCGTAAATGTTTCATTTAATCTAATTTTATTGATAATACTTTTGATAAAGCACATTTTATTTCATTAGCCGTTTTTTCATTGATAGTGCCGATTATAGTTACAAATCTTTTTTCAGAAACACTACGAATCTGAAAGCAATCAATAGCTGATGTTTTTGAGATATGATTTAGATTGTCAGGTTCTATTTTAATCATCCATGGGGCGTTTTCATATCTATCCTTCCATTCAGTAATAGGAACAATAACTTTTAGAGGAAGTTTGCTTATAGAATTGATAGAGCTAAAGATACTTATGATGCTGCCCGAATTTTAGCCGACAATGAGAAATGGAATTCATGTATTAATCGTCTCTATTATTCTACATATTATGCAATTATAGCTTTATTGCTTCATGTCGATTTAAAGCCTTCCACTCATAATGGCGTTAAATCAAATTTTTCCGAATTCTTTATTAAAACCGGAAAGATTGATAAAGAATATGGTAAAATATATTCTCGATTGTTTACATGGCGTCAAAAAGGCGATTATGATGATTTGTTTGACTTCAATAAGGATACTGTACTTCCTTATTTTGAGCTAGTAAATAAACTCATTTCCATTATTGAAAAAATGATTAAAGAAAAATAATAAAGTTAAACATTAAAAATAATAAATAATAGTCATTAATCAGTCCTCTTATATCAGGACAAGTCACTGTGAACTGAAAACTGAGAACTGAAAACTTTTTAAACTGACACCTGATAGCTTTTTACAATTCCACCTCTTCCACTTGCAGTATTTCTTTGGTGTCGTTATCGCTAATAAAGGCAATCACCGCGCAATTCTCCAATTTCCAAGGTTTATCGGTGAGGTATAGCGTATATCCCTTGATAAGTGTGTCGTTTGCTTGTAGGGGAGTGCCTAAGGAAGCGATGATGTTTCCTTCTTTTGGAGCAATATGGGTACGAAGCATGTGTTTGTGTTCGTAATTCAATATTTCGGGTGTTGTTCCTATCGCCGATGAGTTGTTCTTTTGAGCCGAAACAATGCCGCTTTCACTTAACACGACATATAGTCGCAGGTTTTTGTTCGTATTGGCTAAAAAGGTTGTTTTTACAAATACGTTAATTGAATCTTTCGAAGGATTACTTGTTAAGATTTGCATGGCTAAATCCGGTGCTTGACGCGGGATGCTTGCCATGCTTGATTTCCAATTAAACCTGCTAAGTATACTAGTATCAGTATCTCCACTAAATTTTTTACGACTAATCATTCCGGAAGGATAGATTTTGATATTAAAATTAGAAGTTGTCAAATCGCCCATTTCTGTACGGTAATCGGCGTCATAAGGAGCTACTTGCGGTTTAGCATTAACTCCCGAATGTATGGCGAGAACGATTAAAGTGTCGCCCATTTCGGTTTTCATTTCATCGGCAATAGCATGTGCCTGCGGACAGTTGTTACAGAGGTGACCGGTGAAGTCTTCTAAAAGATATTTTTGTATTACATTTTGCAAAGCCGGAAAAGCAGGAGTGTCGAGTTCATTTCCTTTTTCCGAATAGGGTTTTTCGATTTTA
>MWCE01000204.1 GCA_002069895.1 Bacteroidetes bacterium ADurb.Bin234
CTGGGCAAGTAAAAGCGCTTGCCAATTTTTGTGCAGGCTTTTTTTATGCCAGCTAAAAATAAAGCAGCTTTGCCCCTGTGCGGTCGGTTAATGCCCCGCAAGCCCAGAAATGTGTTTGTCAGCAGGTCAGCAAAGCTGTTCTTTTATTTATTAACCCCTAAATTTTTTCAAAAATGACAAACACGAAAAAAAACCAAAAGTCGGCAGCCCCCCGATTCGTATCGGGGCAGCCGCATGCCTCTAACGGCAAAAAACAAAACCCTGTGCAAACCCTCAAACCGGGTCATTTCATCATGGATGAGTTCGGAAACCCCATCCGTATCCGAAATGCTGCACACGCCATCAACCTGGCCGACAAACATTTTGCCTTGCAGTCTAAAGGCAATTACAACCATTTCGACTACATCAACGCCAACACACCCGACGAACGCCGACAGGTTGTCATCTTCAACCTGCTTTTGGCCCTATGCAGAAAATTAGAAAAAACGCCTGAAGAAATCTATCTGAATCAGCTGCAGAAAAATTTGTTCATGTCAACCTTCCCTCAGCTCGATTACAAACTTACCCCTATGGAGGTACTCCTGTTTAAAAACAAATGGGAAAAATTCAATACTGTTACTGAAACGGTACTTTAATAATCGCAAACATCATGAACAAACAAACATATTTACCCCAGATTATGGAGCTCGGCGCCAAGCTCGAAGATGCACGAAAATCGCAAAACATTTCTATCGAGCAAGCCGCCCTCGAAACCGGTCTTTCTATTCGCGACATCCGCAATATAGAACTTACCGAAGACCTCTACCCAATACACCATCTTTTCATATACATTAATTTCCTCGGCTACTCCGAATTTCTCCTAGTAAGTTAACGCGGATTTGACCGTTGGCGCGGATTTGTAATCCGTGCCTACCCCGGGCGCGGATTTGGTCAGTGAGCGTAGTCGAACTGTAATCCGTGCTTCCCCCGTTGGCGCGGATTTCTAATCCGTGCCTCAAAACATATATTATCCAACTCTTTCCCCTATTATCGCTTCCTATCATATTTAATCATAAATCCTTATCCTGCACCTTAAATAATTTTGGTGTCTCATTTCGTTGGCGCGGATTTATAATCCGTGCTACAATTAATTAATCATTAAAAACAAAAATTCAAAAAAAAATGTTTAACAACACAAAAACCGTCGCTTGGCTCGTAATAGGAGTTATCGTACTCACCGTAGCCTCTTACATCTTGCTCCATAACAAGATTAACGCACTTTCTACTCCTTCTACTCCCGAAGTAAAAGACGAAAAACAAGAGTAAAAAAAATAAAATTTTAACTAAATTAATCCCTACAAAAAAATGAAAAAGTATTTATTCGCACTTATCGGCATCGCTATCCTTGCTGTTGCCTTTTTTGCTAACCACGCCGAAGCTGCTGTTATGGCTATCGGACCTATAGCTTCTCTGAAAAAAGACGCCTTGAAAAATCTGTCTGCAAACTACGAAGGTGGTAACGACATTTACCTGGGCGACCTCGACCCAGACGTTTCTTTTATGGGTAATGCCCGTTCATTCATGACCGAACTAAAAAACGGTATTCAGTTTGGTGTTAAAATAAAAAACGAATTATCGGCGCCCAATACTAAAATTATTGCACTTTGCCCGGCTTTCTACGATACTCTGGGTATCGATACTACGGCTGAAGGAACTCCGCCCGTTTACACTTCTACGCCTCACTTCCATAATGCTGCCGACATGAGGGCTGCCGGTATTGAAGTGGACTATGTACTGGATGACGGTGTCATCGGAACTTCAATTACTTGTACGGCTCAGCGTTTTAAAATTCGCCAGTTACTCAATTTCATCAAGAGTAACCCCTTGCGTTGCCCAGAAATCATAATCCAGGCTTCTGCTACTTCGGCTTTTGAAGAAACTATGACAATCATGCAGGTTACGCCTTTCCGCAAACTTGGCGACAACCAAATTCCTCTTACCGACTATTTCCTGCCTTCGCAGTTCCAAGACAAGAAAATAATTGTCCCTACTCCCAATCTCCAGTTCGATGACCAAACAGTCATTCTCTTACCTGTACAGGCTGGCACAGAGCTAATCATAACTCTTAAGATTGGCGCAGTTTCTAACCGTGCGTCTGCTCTCGACAAAAAAGCGCAACTGGCCATGGCTAATGTCAATAAAATTCTGCGCAACAAAGCTATCGAAGGCATTAAATAGTAACCTGTTCAATTTTTAGCCACAAAAGGCAGGCAGCTTCCCTGCCTGCCTTTTTTTTAATTTATTTTTTTATCATGAATATTACAGATATTTTAAACCAGACAAACCCCGACGATATCCGATTCTTGCTGCAGCAATACAATATTACGGAAGAACCTTCCGAAGAATCTGTTGCTAAGGCCATTCAGATATACGGCGACGACTTCATCACCGACCTGTACATACTACTTTACTACTCCGCTAATAACGATGGTGATAAACCTTCAGATGTTGCTGATAATGCTCAAAAAGCAATGTTTAATTTTTTTAATCCTGCTCTTAACAAAACAATTCAAGGGACTAAATATTATTCTGAAATTACCGAAAAACCAACATTCTGGAATAAATTTAGAATAGGTATTAAAGATTTTTCTGATTCTCTCAAAGAAGGCGTTAAGAACTACGGCGCTTCCAAGCAAGCTTTTGCCAACAACGGAAATCCTCCCATTGTCGAGCAACCCGAAGACAACATTTGGAAATGGGCGCTCGGTATTGGTGGCGCACTCATTTTGATTCTTGTTTTCATAATCCTCCTGAAAAGAAAACCCGCATAAATCATTTTTCCGCATTTGGTCCCTGAGCCTGAGCATAGTCTAAGGGGACGCGTTACTTAGTACAATGAAATTCAAAATAATCCATACAAACAACCTCGGTTCTACTCCTGCTAAAGCTATTCGTAAACTTGGTATCATTTATATTAATGATCCCGTTTTCTATAAGCTACCTAAAGACACTAGAGACTACATCATCGAGCACGAAAAGGCTCACATCATAAACGACTCTAACGATGAAGTCGATGCCGACCTTCTCGCTTTTGCAAATTACGTTGGTTCAAGACCTCATAGTTTACGCAAATCTATTCTTGCGCTTACTAACGGCCTTTCTTTCGACCGCGATGAACACATCCTGCGACTTTACAAACAAATAGAACGTGCTCTAACTTACGACTATAAGGTCAACAAAAATAAAAAAGCTCTTTTAACGCTTCAAAAAATGAAAAACTCTGGCACAAATTTTCTCGACCCTAAAAATATCGACCTCGTTCTAATAGAATCCGGTTATATTAATCAACCTTCCGATTTCAGAGTAGGTAAAAAAACTATTGGTAGCACATTCGAAGGTCAAGAAGTTAACAAATTTGAATCGGTTAATCCTATTCCGGTTAACTCTGCTCGTAAATCTGTTAACATAATTCCAACCGATGTAACGCCTATTAAGATTAATCCTAAAAGAAACTTCAACAAACCAGCCGTTTCTTTCTCCGATTTCCACAATGTCTCGCGCCCCGTTATTATCGACCCTGTCCTTAAACCTCTTTACTATGACCCAGACCAGCTTGCACGGGAAATTGCCGAAGAAAAACTTATCGGTTCCGGATTCGGCCTTGGTGGTGGTTCCGGTCTGTTCGATGAATCTGTTTACGATGATGAATCTGTTTACGATGATGAATCTGTTTACGATAAACAAGAAAAAGAGAAAAAAGAAACAGAAAAACCCGAAAAGTTCCTTGGCATGCCACGAAAAACAGGGATTGCTGTAACTATAGCCGCTGCAGTAGTTGTCATCGGCATAATTGCCTACTTTATCCTTCGAAAAAATAAATCTTTTCATTAATGGCACAATTAGGTAAAGAAGGTCGTTCAAATAATAAGGTTGGTAGCATTAAAGCTACACAAGCTTTTCTCGATTATGCAAATAATGCTGACACCTCTGCTTTTTCCGATAAGCAACTTGAACAACATAATCGACAAATCGATATAGCTGCTAAAAATTTAATTAAATTTCAAAATGAAGCTATAAATGTGATTAATAATCCAAATAAATCAATCGAGGAAAAAGAAAATGCAAAAGCTGAGATTTCTGAACTCGAAAAAATTATGGATGAAGAAAAAGAATTAGCTAAACAAAATACCGATCAAAATGATAAAATTTTTGGAATAGAAAAATCAATCGCTTACATTATAATCGGTTTTTTCATCATCCTAATCATTCTTTTTATATATAAAAAAATCAAAAAGTAAAATACCATACAAAACTTCGAAATTTTTGAACTCTAACGTTCGCACGGATTTGTAATCCGTGCTCAAATAATAAATTCTATGAGCTTTCGCGACAACAAAATAAACATCTCTCTTAAGCCTGCAGTTAAAAAAATCAATTCGCCAAGGCCGCATGATTTCATTCTTGGCAACAAAGGTCGTAAAAACGATGGAAAACCTGTAGAAACCGGTACAATCGGAGCAGAAGGTAGAAAAAACGCAACTAAATCCAACTCCGAAGCTGAAGCTTATCTTGCTTACCTTAATAATATAAAATTAAGCATGATCAAAGCCGGACGCCATCAGGATGAGATTGATGAGATTGATGCTAAAATAGCACAAACTGAAGAAGTTATTACTATCGATACGCCTCACAACGAAGAAGCTCCCGAAGAACAGAAAATTCTCGGCAAGCCTAAAAACAACGCTTACATTGTTATTGCAGGGGCTATCATTTTATTAATTATTGTTTTTGTCAAACTTGCCAAAAAATAAAAATACCATGCAAAACTTCGAAATTTTTGAACTCGAAGACATTTTCCTCAATAAAAAACCCGGCAATCCTGTCCCTTCTGGCCAGTTCATCGACAGCCGTCCTCCTGCTCCTGAAAACGGCTCTATATTAGATGAATGGCTTTCAATGGACCGAAAACTAATTATTGCATTACTTATCCTCATTTTTATACTCGGCTTCATCTTTGCCAAAACAATCTCATAGTTGGCGCTGATTTAAAACCGTTTGTGCGGATTTAAAATCCGCACATCCATTAAAAAAAAAACAAAAAAATGACCGAATCCAACAAAATATATCTCTCTCAGCTCGAAGACAAGTTCACTGGTGCCAGTAGCTTAATAGGATTAGCAGGTACTGTTGGTGGAGCTGTGTCTAGTATCGTTCAAAACAAGAAAAACCAAAAAATTGCCGAAAAGCAAGCCGAAGCCGACCGACTTGCTAGGCTTCAGCTCGAAGCCCAGCGAATCGAGAAAAAAGAAAAAATGCAGAAAATTTACTTTTTCTCTGCTATGGCTCTTATTGTGGTTATTGTGGCTATCGTTTTAATTTCTAAATACAAAAAATCTTAATTATGGACTATTCTCTCGTTAAATATGAAGACGGATTTAACAGCCTTTATCCCGATCAGTTAGAAGATCTCGAAGCCGAATTATTCGGTAAGAAAATAAAATTACCAAAACTCGACCTGGGGCTTGGCAAGACTTTCAAAACTTACCAGGAAAACAAAACCGAACGTGTTAAGGCCCGTCAGGCTGCCCGCTCCGAAAGAACGGCACTACGTGCCGAGGGCAAAGCTGCCAAATGGGGCGCTAAAGCCCAAGGCGCTCAATCCGGTTTCGAAAGCTTTATCGATAAAGCCTCCGGACTAATTCCAGGTATGCAATCTTCTGCTGGTTCTCAATCTGCTGAATATCTCGAAACCAAAGACGCCGACAACAACAATTCTAAAACAATAATCATTGTCGTTGTCGTTCTGCTTGTAGTAGGTGTTGCCGCTTATTTTATGCTTAAAAAATAATACTCAAATGCAAAAAGAAACCAGGTATATCATCATTATCGCTGCTGTCTTCATCCTTCTTGCTGTCATCGCTTTTTTTATTGGTAAAAAAGCAGGGTATGCAATAAAATCCGATAATGAAAATACTTTAATAAAAGTATTCTAAAATGAAAGACATTTCTGTAAAAAATATAATATATATTGTAATAGCTGCTTTCATTTTGCTTATTGTCATATATTTTATTGGCCGCTCTTCCGGTAAAGCAAAATCTGCCAATCAAGCTAAAAACCCAGTTTATCCTCAGGGTGGTCAAGGTGTGCCGACTGGTTGGTCGCCTGTTCCTATTGCTGATGCTCTTTACAAAAAAATGGAAGGTATTACTATTAATAAACCAAGCCTCGATGCTCTTCTTTTATCTTATCTTACTTTACCTACTGATGATATGTTTGTAGCTGTTTACTCTGTTTTTAATCAAAAATATAGTTCTAAAGGCGGTACTCTTCGTAAATGGATTGAAGATGAAGATTACACGGTTCCTATTAGATTCCCTGACGTCATTCGTCCTAAAATTTATGCCCGTATGGATAAACTTAATCTCAAATAACCATGTTAAACAAAAAAACTATCCTCATTGCTTTCATTGTCCTTTTCGTTGTAATGGTGGCTGTTTTCATTATATTAAAATTCAGAAACGCCAATGAATTTAAAAACGATATTAATGACACTAATCCTAAAAATCCACAGCATGATAACGGTTCTTCTGAAAAAAAACCAACCCCAGTTGCTGCCACGGATATCACTACCCCATCAGTGAATAAAATTCTTTATACTGCCCTTTCTCAAACCGGCTCTTTACCTATTTCAAAAGGCCAAAAAAGCAAAGCCGTGTATCTGCTTCAATATGTATTAAACGCTCTCTACAATGCAGGTCTTAAACTCGATGGCGACTTTGGCCCTAAAACCCAAACCGCTCTCGCAACTCATACCGGCCGTACTTTCGCCGACGGCGATCTTATTCTGGCCCTTAACGCCGAAATGCAAAAATATAAATCCAAAATCAAAAACTTCGATTTCTATACCACCGAAGGCGGTAAAATTTTCCGTGGCACTCTTAAAATATTACCATACAACCCCTAATATTACATCGTTGTCGCGCGTCTAAAGACGCGTAACACAAATAAAACTATGAAAACATCCCACTCTATAATTTCCGAACATGTCTATCGTGGCAAAATTTCAGGCCATGTCAACAGTGTTACAAGGCTTATTTATGGCGCTAAGTTTTTCAACGACAGAAAATCCTTTGATGCTCTGGTCAGGTTATGTGCCGGCGACATACATAAATCCGACTTCGATTGCATTGTCCCTGTCAATACCCGCGATAGCAAATTTAACCTACCGGCAAATATGGCCAAACAAATTGCATCCATTCTCAAAATCAGATTCATTGATGCCATTTACGACCATAATACAAAATGCCGCACATCTATTAAAGGGCTTCGTGTCCTTGTTTTCGATGATGTTATATACACCGGTAAAACTATGCTGACTGCTAAAAAAAGCGTAAAAGCCGCCGGAGCTGCTTCCGTTACCGGTTTTGCTATCGCCAAATCCAAATCATTCATAATCAATTAACGTTGTCGCGGATTTATAATCCGTGACCAAGTAAATAACAATTCAAATTTAATCTAATTACCATGGCAAAACTAACAAAAACACAGCTCGCCGCTTACGGCAAAAAAATCATGGCCGAAGCAAAAAAAATCCGCAAAGCCAACCCACGTAAAAAATGGACCACCTGTGTAAAAGAAGGTGCTAAAATCGTTAAACGAAAATAATTTAAACGTTGGCACGGATTTTAAATCCGTGCCGCAAAACATAAAAATTATGCCACAACAAAAACTACCAACATACGCTGTTAATCTCGATAATTCTACTATCGCTTATATCGTAGTGCCCGTAGCTTTTGTTGCTCTTTTATTCATCTTTTCTGCATACCTATTAACACAAAAATAATGGAACAGTTATTAAATTCTACGCTTACAAAAAATATTTTAAGCACAGGGAAACTCCCTGAGTTGCCTATTTCGTTCGAAAACGAATCTATTTACAAATTATCTGCCGCTTTGCTTATTGCTGCTATAATTGCTATACTTTTTGCATACTTTATTTTTAAATATTCTAAATAACATATAATGTCTCCTGAACAGTTTTTTAATAAATATGCTAATATCGCCATCGAAGCTTCTGTTGGAAAGAATATTTTTCCTTCTGTTTTTCTTGCTCAAGCTGCTCTCGAATCCGCTTGGGGTGAAAGCACTCTGGCTAAAAAATATAACAATTTTTTCGGTATTAAAGCCGATAAAAGCTGGAAAGGAAAAAAAGTGATTCTTAAAACCAGGGAGGAATACAATGGTGTAAGTCAGTATGAAGATGCTGCTTTTCGTGTGTATGATTCGCCCAGGGATTCTTTCTTTGACCGTACTAACTTTCTTGTCGAAAACCAACGCTACGCAAAAGCAGGTGTCTTCGATTCTATGTCCCCAGAAGAGCAGGCCAATAAACTCAAAGCTGCTGGTTATGCTACGGCTTCTAATTATGCTCAATCTATCATTAATCTGATAAATAAATACAATCTCAAAACTTTTGACCAAAAAAAAAAATTATGAAATATGCTGAACTTGTAATTGCCGTGATTCTTTTGACTATTGCTTTTTTTTTAATTTATAAACATTATAAATAATGACTGGTATTCCTCAACCTCCTTATACTTCAATCACTAACGATCTGCTATATGCTATACTTATGGGGCTGCCTTATGACGATACCCTTGTAAAAATGTTTAGTACTACTGAAGAACTGCTTTACGCAATTCTTAAAAAAGGTCTTATGTCCGGCTACTATATTGGCGCCAAAAATGTCATTGAAACTGCTGATGCCATTACAGTACCGGAAAATTATCAATACATCGTTTTTCGTGATATGAAAATTGACGGCGCTTTAACAGTTAACGGCGAAATCGTAATTCTTTAAATTTTAAACACTCGTTGACGCGCGTTTGCAGCGCGTGTTACTTTAAACTAATAAACAATAAACCCCATGCTTATCCTTAAAAACAAACAACAGTCTGCAATACCCACTCCTCCTTCCGGGTATAATGCCATTTTCCCTAATAGCGACGACAACAACTACCTATACCAAAAACTTCCAGATGGTACTTTTCGTAAAATAGGGTCCGATTTTACCAATACCATTCCGACTTCTAACTCAGTTTGGGTTAATACCGACATTGCCGCAGATGTGCCAATTTCACGTATTTTTAAAAACTACGCCAATGCCCTGGAATGGATTATTGCTAATGGGGAACCTGATGCTGATAACCTTTGGCAAATAATTCTACC
>MWCE01000205.1 GCA_002069895.1 Bacteroidetes bacterium ADurb.Bin234
CCATGGCGATTTCACCACCTATCAACAAACATAAAATAAATAATGTAATTCTGTGAAAAAACATTTTAGTATAATTTTAATATCGTTTCATTAACGTATCGTGTTTTTTAATATTGCAGAAAATATAAATTAAAATCAGAATGTTATTATCAATTGTAATCTCATGTCCGTTTTATGGTTTTTATCTATCCGATTATTACCGGAACCTATAAATTGTTTATTTCTATGAAATGTCTGAGAAAAGCGGCACCACACATCAATGTGTTTTGTGATTTCGGTTTTAAACATAAAATACACCCGACTTCCATTATTATAATAAGCGGGCATAGAGGCAGCATAGAGAAGATCGTTTTCATAAGCATAAATGCGTGTGTCGTAATCATCGGTGTCGAACAAAGCAAAACGGGCTGTCAGGGTAAATCGGTTGTATGTCCATTTAACATCTTGATAGATTAAAAACCCTTTTTTAGATTCTTTGATGTTTTCAGTTTTAGAAACAACATATTCAACACTCGAAGTTAAGCAAAGCGTTGGTAAGGGCAAAAAGGAAGTATGCAAGCGAAGGCTTTGTTTTTTGTTGTCGACCAGTTGATTATAATATTCAATTGATTGATTGCTTGTTTTTGATTTATTCCGATAACGTACATAGATATTACAATAATCATTCACCACTATATTTACTTTAAGTGAAATTTCATACGCGTCGGATGGAGCATCTACTCTATATTTCAACCACATAAATTTACAATAATCGAGATAGGCGTCGATGTTAAGGTGTTTATTCAGGATAGTATGGCAAGCAAATAGCAATCCTGTTTCGTTGGAGTTGCTTGTTGATTGAGCATAAGCATTTGATTGTATGGCTTGAAAATTAACAGCATAATACCGATGCAACAGACTAAGCGTAAACATCGGATCGAGATAGAAAACACAACCGTTTAGCAGTGCAAAGCCTCCGTTATTGCTCAGGGCATTCTCGCCGAATAGGCTTAGTTTTTTAATAAGCACTTGATAATAAACACTCGCATTTAATAATTGTTGTTGGTTAAAAGCAAATTGATTATAAGGATATATATTACGGTTTAAAGGGTGATTAAGACGGGAATAGAACACACCCGCTCCCATGCGAAATATCCGGCGATTATATTGCACACAACCGCCGCTTGTAAACTGTTTGATTGTTTTTTCGTTTTCCACTTCGGTTTGGGTGCGGTGTAAACCGGTTGTTTGTAATGATAATACATTAATCTCATTTGTCAGCGTACTGTCCGTCAGGTTAGCATCTTTGTTACGATAAGACCCGAAAAACGACAAACTCCAATATTTATATTTTAGTTGAACCGCTCCGCCTCGCAGATAATTATTTTCGTTAGAAGAAGTATAGGGAATAAAGATTTGTGTTGACGAAAAAGCCGCTGTTGCATTGGAGGCTATGGGCAAACGAAAACCGGTGCTGAAAACCAAACCTTGACCGAAGCGGCAATTGAAATCGCCTAAGGCAATAGCTTGCAGGCATTTGTTTCCTTTATAGAAAAAATGAAAGGAATAGAAGTCGAAACCATAAGGATTCGACCCCTTGAAAAACGTCTCGCCGGGATCTTTCTCGGCTGTTAAACCGAACCTAAGTCTTGATTGATAATTAAAAGCATATTTCAATAGATAATATCCCTGTTTGCCTTCATATGGTTTCTCCCCTCTAAAACCTTTACTTGCTTCCAAGACTCGCGTATAACGCAACAATATAGTGTTTTCCCCATATTTTAAATATTCTTTTACTTTTGATTTTACGTCGGCTTGAACAGCTAGGAAATCAACAAATGGGAGTAAACGCATCACTGTTTCTTTATTAAAACCCTCCACCGCCATCAATTCATACATGGATTGCATAGGTCCGTATAATTCCAAATAGCGTTTTAAATGATAGACTTGATAGTCGCTGAGGTGAAAAACCGTCGACAAGACATCGTAATCCGCTTGGTTAATATTGATTTTGTGTTGTAGATAATAAGCGTATGCATCCGACACTTCGCTTAAATCTATATCATCACCCATTGATTCGGCCAAATCTTCCATTCTTATCGACACATAATCGATTTCCATGAGTTTTTGACCGGCATACTTTCTTTGATTTAAAGAATCCGATTGAGAAAACAACACTCCCGTGTGGAAAAACATACACAAAGCATGTAATAGCAAATATTTATAATCCTTTGTTTTTGCCATAATCTTTTATCGTATAAATTAAAGAAATTTGCGGACTATATCCTAAAACGGAATGATAAGTAGAAGCAAAATCAATCCGTATCATGCTGATATGCAATCCGGCTCCTAAGGCAAACTCCATCTCAGGCAAACAAAAGCCTCCCCTGAGATAGAACTTTGAAGCTAACTCATACTCCATCCCAATACGAAACAAGGGTTTATATTCCATATCCTTTTCCACTTCAACTGACAGCAAACATTTCTTTGCTATGCGATAAGCCAATCCGAAACGAAACACGGTAGGAATGTATTCTTTGGTTTGATTATAAGTTGTCGTTTTCAAACGGGCGGGATTATACACATGAAATCCCAACGACAGGGATTTACTAATTTTACCATACATTCCAATTTCAAAAGTAAATGCATGGCTTTTGCCATAAGTTTTATCACCGAAATAATGCAGTAAATAATCAAACTGCAAACCAAAAGAAAAGATATCGGCGAAAGATTTGGAATAAGCCAGTCCGATATTCCATTCTGCATAATTTTTATATCCGAAATGAGCAGTATAAAAACCGAAAGTGCCGGCTTTATCAATGTGCCATTGACCTCCCAAGCAAAGGGTAGATGTTTCTTTGAGTAAAAAACGGTTGTCGTAGTATAGGCCGATTCCGTTTTTATTAGAAAAAGGCATGATAGCCGCATTGTTGTAAAGGGACCAGAAGTCCGTTACAGCAACCGAGTTGCCGGCCATGGCTTTTGATTTTGCACCTATGGGAACATGATTAATAGCATATGTAATCGCAGGATAAAATCCTATAAAGAGAAAAAGTGCAGCTTTTGTTTGTGCGTTCATTTTCATAGTCGTCCGTTTAAAATGTCGGAGCAAAAATAGAAAAAAAAGAAATATAAACCATTGTTGTCCAAAAAAAGGATTAATTATTTTGGCTGTGTTCTAATATAGACATTGTAAATTAGAACGTAGCCTTAAATTCATATCATTTATAATATTTTAATGGCAAATTAGCAATGAAAAACGTTATTATATTCACCATATTTTCAACCTTTTACGCTTGTGCCAGAATACCCCTTGAGACACGCTTGTCTGCGAAAAATGCTGCCTTGCTTGGAGTTCCAACCAAGCGTGGTTCACGCACCAACCAAGCGTGGTTCACGCACCAACCAAGGCAGTATTTTTTTGAACCTAACTTGGTTCAAGGGGGTCTCTTCA
>MWCE01000206.1 GCA_002069895.1 Bacteroidetes bacterium ADurb.Bin234
CCAAGTAAATTCCGAATTAATGAAAATCTTTTAAATAGAGGAAAGCATGATTTCAGCAGTTTGCCATTTATGCTGCTCGGTTGATAAAGCTGCAATGCTAGACGACAGTTGGCGTCCGGGATATACCAGACTTTTCCATCTGAATTTGTTATCCGATAGAAAAGCTGATCCCCTCTACTGTCAAGAATTAATTGATTCAAGATGATGAACTCTTAATTCCTACTAATAATTGTTATAGAAATTTACAATGTTTGTATATATTTTTTTACTTTTTTCTTCCCAGGTATAAAGACTGGCGGCATTTAATGCCTTTTTGCCTTTTATTGTACGAACATCAATATCCCATAATTTAATGATAGCTTTATATAGATTGTTAATTACTTCATTTCGTGTTGTGCGGGGAATAATTTCAGCATAATCACTACTAAAATAATGGGTATAACCTCCCGTATCAATACAGATTAACGGTTTGCAGAATGACATGGAATCAAAGGCAGTCGTCACACCACCCTCTTTGAGGCAGGGATTTACAACAACATCGCACTGTGCCATTTTAGAATAATATTCTTCCTTGCTGACATGGCCGGTTAACATTACATAATTTTCAAGATGATTTCTGGTAATCAAAGATCGCAATCTTTCCCTGTCGGAGCCATTTCCAATAATTTCCAGCCGGACATTTTTTGTTTTTTCAATGACTTTTGCGAAAGCTTCAATTAATAAGTCAAAACCGCGCCAGGCGTCCAAGCGCCCGACCGACAGGTATTTTGTTATTTCTGATGGGTCGTTATTCTCTTGTAAATAGCGTGTGGTATCTAACGGTTCAACGGCAACGTCAGTAAATAATATGGCTTTTTTTCTGAATTTTGCGGGAATACTGTTTCTTGTTGCTTCAGTTTTGCAAAAAATCAGTTTTGCTTTTTTGCATCTATTCCTGAAGCCAATGTTCAGAGGCAGTGTTTTCATTGCCAGGCTACGGACAAATTCTATTATTTGCCATTTCAAGCCGTAATGTTTAGAAAACTCATATGGGATATAATCGCCAACGCCTGTGGGGCCCCAGATAAAAAATTTACTTTGTCCAAAGCGGCTGACCGGCCAAAGTGCGTTGCCGTATGTCAGTAAATGAAAAATCTCAATCTGATTTTCTTCCATCGTTTTTTTTACGATGGCGTTAGTAAGCATTTGCCAGAGGACGTAATAGGTTCTTACTCCGCGTAAACCTTTTTTCCAAAAGCGTAATCTTTGGGGCAAATCGTAATAGATAAAATTGATTTTATGGGAGAGCGGATTTTGGATTAACCATGTTTCAATATTAGACTGATTGCTTTTGCGCGTTAGTACCCATAAATCAAAATATTTTGACATCTCCAATACCCAATGCCATCCAACGCCAATCTCAGAACCAAGATTTGGTTCGCAGGCATAGGCGGAGACAAAAATTTTAAGCCTTTCTTCGTTCACTATTTCATTATTCGTTTCATGTTTTTTGAATGCTGCCCTTCAAAAACAATGGACAATATTTTTTGCACGGCTTCTTCGGGGTTGCCGTTGTTCATCACGAGATAGTATCCTTTCTTTTTCGACAGGTATTTCATTTTTTCATTAATCTGGTCTATTCCTTCGACATCCAGTTCTTGCTTGCGGGCTAGAATGACGTTTCTATCGGCGGCAAGAAGAATATTATAATCCAAATTAGGAATAAACAATTTGCCAAACCAATACAGGAATTTATGATTCAAAAAAATTCTGCTCCTGCGGCTGTCAGCGATAATGTCGGTAAAATAGCGATCAAATATTACCACACTTCGTTTATACAACAAGGGCCGCACACGAACAAAGTAACCCAGTACATAATCAATGGAATAGTATAAAAGCCGGATCAAGGAATTTAACTTCCCTGTTTCGCCGCCCCTGTGCGGTTGTGAAAAGTTGCGGTCAACCTCTGATTTCAGTTTTATCTTGTGCGCGGTTTCTCCCAGATTAGGTAACATAGAGGGGCGGAAGTGAAAAAGCTCAATTGTCGGATACGTCTTTTTAAGCGTTTCTATAATTTTATTAATGACCGTTGTTTTGCCAGAACCGTCGGCCCCTGTAAAACCGATGCTGTAACCATTATGAAATAATAAATTCTTTAGATAGGAAAGCAAAAAAGAATAGAAAGATAATAATTGTGTTAAAGGGCGTTTCCTTAAATTTGCAAGTAATGCTTTTCTTCTAAATGCAGCGGAAGACAATTTTTCCAATTCCTGCAAAGAATTAAGCCCAATTATTTCTTTCAATATGTTATTCAATAATGCACTTTGCTCCATCACCTTTTTTAAAGCCTGATATTTTTCAGGGTAGGGCTGATTTAGTGATTTTAAATATAGATATTTGTCAAGGAACTCGAACTCTCTTGTTACATGATAGATTTTACCATTGAAAGCTCTTGTTTTTAATATCTGATTTGCATCAAGGTGAATCAAACCATATGCTGATGTTTGGCAAAAAAAATCAAATTGGATAATATCGACATTACATTTATTGATTGCTGAACAAACAAAAGTTGTCATTCGATCACTTTTAAAATAAGTTATAATTCTATAATTTTCCTTCAGAATAATATTGACAATATGCCTTCGATTATTATCGAAATCATTTTTTTCTATGAGAATGTCAATATCTCTGCCTACAAGATTGTCTGGCAAACCGGCATAATTGCGTAGAACTGCATAATTGCAATTTGCATTAAGATAACTAAATATTTCTTTTACTAAAGGCATATTTTAACTTCTGATAGCGTTATTTATTAATTTTTGAATAATGTATTTAGGGTTAAGCCATATTGAAGACATGATTGAATAAATTGCTTTAAATATTTGCCTTTTTTTTAATGCAAAAACACCATTTCGAAGCATAACAGCAGCATCAGCATCCCGTTTTAATTTTTTCATTTGGCGGGGTGTAATTGCGTTGAAAAACTCAACAAATGTTTCTTCTTTTTGACCAGACCTCCTTTTCAATAGATTTGATTTTATATATCTCACCTTTATTATCATACCAATTGTATTAGTTGAAGTAGTGTGTTCCATTTTTCGATACTGACACAATACTTCGGGGATGACTACTATTGCTTTACCTTCTTTATAAAAATCGGACATGCGCGTCCATAAATCCAAATCTTCACACAGGTCTTGATAGCGTGGCTTTCCTTCAAAATACCCTGCAATGCAAATACCTCCTGCCAATAATGCTGTTTCTCTATGAATAATTGCCGTGGGCTGCATAAAAATCAATTTTCTATTTCGTGCCTTTTTATAAAATTCCTCTGGCGTTTTTTTACCAATAAATAATCCACCGCCTAATTTGGCACCATTGCGGTCAATATATTCAAGATAACAACCGACAGCCATTAATCTACTGTCAGATTCAATTTTAGAAAAAAGTTTTTCAACTAATGCAGGATATGGCTTATCGTCGGCATCAATAAAAATCACGTATTTTGATAATACATTTTCTAAAACATATTTTCGTCCAAATGCGATGCCACGGTTGAGATCAAAACTAATTAAATTGTATGGTCGTGGATGTTTTTCAAAGAATTTTATAATTAGTTCTCTTGTATTATCTGTTGAGCAGTCATTGACAATTAACAAATCAAATTTTTGAAATGTTTGATTTATAATGCAGGTGAGAGTCTCTTCAATATACTTTGCGGCATTATATGCGCAGATTGCAACGGTAACATTATTCATAGCTGTGAACGTAAAGATTTTGAAAATATTTATTTGTAAATAATAAAATAATAGCCAACCAAGTAATCTGACTGTTTATGCCATTGAGAATAACCAATAATATCCAAAATATGATGGATAGATAATCTCTACGATTAAATGATGTGATAAAACTGAATGAAAGAAAAATTGCCGTTGTAATTATTCCATATTCTAAAGCAAAAGCAAACATGCCACCGCCGGATGTACCAGGGATAATGCCCGGCACCAATTGAGACATAAAGGATGCGGTATAATCGATGCCGTGGCCAAACCAATCATTCATCGTGGATAAGCCTATCATTTTTGCGCAAATTAACGTTGGCACAATGCGCATGGCAGCGCTGTGATCAGCTTGAATTATTTTATATTCATCCAGGGTGAGGGTTGCTGTAAACACTCTGTAAGTTCTTTCCAAGGAAACTAAACCGAATATATCTATAAGATAATAGGTGCCAAATAAAATAATCATTAAGGGTATAAGATTCCTGAGTCTGACAAATTTTAACAAAACAATTGGCAGAAATAAGAATGCCGTGGAACTTCCCATCGTCACCATAGTCCAGACAAAGGCAAGCCATATCCATTTGTCTTCCCGAAAATTGTCCCTAAACAGGTATGCTCTATCAAAAATAATTTCCTTTATTGTGATGTAGCAGAACATTAATAAAGCAACAATGCGGGCGCTGTGTGAAGGTTCGGCAGCCAATGAATTTAATTTCCATGGTTCAAATGGATCATAGTTTGCCAAATTAAAAATCGGCAAACCGGTTAAGACGCAAAACTGCTGAATGAGCAGCACGATAAAATAAGCGTAGAGAAGATATTTAATAATTTTAAGATACGCCTCTATTGTTAAGCTGCCTTGATTTAACAATCTTTGATATGCCATGAACGTCAGGCAAAACATGCAGGAATACAGTACCGTTGACCAGCGCATACTTTCGGGATGATTTAATAAGGGGGCAATAATTATGCTGGTCATAAATAACACAAGCCAAACATCGTTACTGGATATGCGCGGATACATCAGAATGATTAGAGGCGAGATACACATAATGCCGATCAGCAATAAGTTGCGATTGCCTTCACCTAATGCGAATGCAGGTGATATTGAAATCGCTATAAGAA
>MWCE01000207.1 GCA_002069895.1 Bacteroidetes bacterium ADurb.Bin234
GGAAACCATACCCATACCATTTTCCAATAATTTTTTACTTTCGGCGTAAAAAGTATGAATACCTCCAACTCCTGACCCTACATAAACTCCCAAACGCTGAGGGTTTATTTCTAATTTACTGCCATCCATAGCTTGTTTAGCAGCTACCAAAGCATATTGTGTAAATAAATCCGAACGACGCACCAAAGCTCTGTCAATACCGAATGCTTCGGGATTAAAATCTTTTAATTCCGCGGCTACTTGAACCGGAAAATCATCAACTGGAAATGAAGTAATCTTTCCGATGCCACATACGCCTTTTTTTAAATTATCCCAAAAATCAGCTACCGTGTTTCCGACAGGAGAAACTACTCCCAGTCCGGTTATAACTACTCTTCTCATATATTATATTTATATCGTATAAAATTAATTATTATTACCCGACCAACGTATTATACAAGTTCCGGTGGTAAAACCTGCACCAAATGCACTAAACACCAACAAATCTCCCGGTTTTAATTTCTTTGATTTATGGAGTTCATCCAATAATATCGGTATGGTGGCCGAAGCCGTATTCCCATATTTTTCGATATTGTGTGGAAATTTGCTTTCCGGTTGATTCAAATGTTGACGAATTGCCTCTATAATACGCAAATTTGCCTGATGGCATATAAAATAACTAATATCATCGGCTGAAAGCCCTGTATCATTTAACACTTTACTAATTTCGGTTGTAGAAGCTGATACGGCCATTTTGTATATTTCTTTTCCGTTCATAACCAAGGGTCCCGTATTTTCATTTTTTGTATTGAATGGATTATATTCCATTTTCCGATGATAATACAAGGCATCAATAGTTGATGTGGTTGATAAATGCATGGCTTTTAAGTCATCTCCTTTCGTAATAACCGCAGCAGCAGCACCATCGCCAAATAAAATACTGATTTCACGCTGTGTCCAATCAACAATACGGGAAGGTTCTTCGGCACATATTATCAATATATTTTTAACTTTTCCTATTTTCAAAAAAGCTTCAGAAATATCCAAAGCATACACAAATCCTGCACAAGCTACATTAATATCCAAACAAGGACATGATGCGCCTATTCCTCCTTGAATTATGCTGCTCAACGAGGGGGTTGCATAACTGTTTACCAAATTCGAACAGATAATATAATCCAGGTCAGTACTTGCCATATTTGCATCTTCAAGTGCTTTTTTAGCTGCTTCCACAGCTATATCGGTTAAGGTTTCTTCTGTTAAAATTCTTCTTTCCTTAACGCCTGTTCTTGTAGTAATCCATTCATCGCTGGTATCTAAAATATCAACAATCATATCATTTGTTACAACTAAACTCGGCAAAGCACTTCCTGTTCCTATTATTTTCATATTAATGTTTTTTATTTTATACTTTTATTTATTTGCCAAATTATGCGCTTTTCAAAGCGCTGCAAAGAAAAAAGATTTTTTGCATCAAGTATCCAAAAATGGGATAATTCCTCATCGAAAGGGATAAAATAAAAAATATAGGGACGAAATTACATATATCGGGATATTATAAAAAAATTGGCCTATTGTCATAAATTTTTTATACTTTTGCCCAGTTTTATTTTTAGAGAAATGACTAAAAAAATACCGCGGTTCCTTACCGAAAAGACAAATACTGTCAAGTTTTTGTTGTTTGTTACCTTTTTTGCGTTAACATTTATTATTATTTATAAACCTTTCGGTTCAAACAAATGGCTGACATTAATAGGTCGGGATGCCTATATGATTTATATGTCACTTCTGGTGTTTATAGGGTTTTTTATATTGGCTATCAGTCGCTTATTCATGTATATAATCAATAAAACACAACGC
This sequence comes from Bacteroidetes bacterium ADurb.Bin234, assembly GCA_002069895.1. Lineage (GTDB taxonomy): Bacteria > Bacteroidota > Bacteroidia > Bacteroidales > WCHB1-69 > UBA5266. The sequence goes on from MWCE01000207.1 coordinate 1,840, forward strand.
TTAACTTATTTATACTATATACTGTGGATAATAGCCGAAGTGATTGTTATTGCATTTTCTTGTACGATAGTCGCTTGGGCGATCAGAGAAAGACAAACTCATTTTTATGAAATATTACCGCGTACATTTTTTTATACCATATCTATACTTTTAATTCCTTATACCCTTTCATGGTTGTATTTTTCCATGAAAGAAAATGAAAAAGTAATCAAACAAATAACCCATGATGAGGAATTAAAAGATGAACCTGTCGCTTCAAAAGACTTGATAAATTTTAAAGATGAAAAAGGAAATTTACGTTTATCGGTTAAATTGGATCATTTATATTATATAGAATCTGCCAATAATTATATCTATATATATTATGAGAACAATAAAAAAGAATTATCAAAATCAACCTTGCGTAGTTCATTGAAAATTATTGAAGAAAGTTTTCCCGACAGTGGTTTGATTCGATGTCATCGTTCTTTTATCATTAATTTTAAAAAAGTAAAAGTATTACGCAAAGAAAAAGACGGATTGTTTATTGAATTGGATTCGGACGGGATTTCCGACATTCCGGTTTCAAAAACTTATGTAGAAGAAATGATTAAATTATTTTCTAAACATTCGGTTTAGGTTTTGTCGTAAGTCATTTTACAACAAAAAAACCGTCAAGCTTTCTATTTAAGCTCCTTATTCATGCCTTCGTTTCTTTTTTTTTTATACTTTTGCAACTCATTTTATCAGTAGAAAATATATGGACTCATTGTTAGAGAAATTAGAGATAATTTATGCAAGATGGATAGAAATTGGCGAACAATTGACACAACCCGAGATTATAGCCGATATGAAACGCTATGTTAAACTAAATAAAGATTATAAAGAACTCCAAGCCGTTGTTAACGGATATAAAGAATATAAAAATGTGTTGAGCAATATAGTCAATGCGAAAGAAGTGATCAACAATGAAAAAGACGAAGAATTTCGCAGCATGGCCAAAGAAGAACTTAACACCTTAACCGAAAAGCGCGATGGTTTGGAAGAGCACATCCGTTTGTTGTTGATTCCTGCCGACCCGCAAGACGATAAAAATGCCATCGTTGAAATTCGTGCTGGAACCGGAGGTGATGAAGCCAGTATTTTTGCCGGCGATTTGTTTCGCATGTATACCCACTATTGTGAAACAAAAAAATGGAAACTAGATGTTGTTTCAATAACTGAAGGCACAATAGGAGGTTTTAAAGAAATCATTTTTAACGTAATAGGAGAAGGTGTTTACGGATTATTAAAATACGAATCGGGTGTGCATCGTGTGCAAAGGGTGCCGCAAACAGAAGCTCAGGGTAGAGTCCATACCTCTGCCGCATCGGTGGTTGTTTTACCCGAAGCCGACGAATTCGATGTAGATCTCAAAGAAAAAGATATTCGTAAAGACACTTATTGTTCCTCAGGCCCCGGAGGTCAATCCGTTAATACTACCTACTCCGCCATTCGTTTAACCCATATCCCAACAGGGATAGTCGTTGCCATTCAAGATGAGAAATCGCAAATTAAAAACTACGAAAAAGCATTGAAAATTTTGCGTACACGTATCTATGAAATGGAATATCAAAAATATATGGATGATATTTCAAGTAAACGAAAAACCATGGTTTCAACCGGCGACCGTTCCGCTAAAATCAGAACTTATAATTACCCGCAAAACAGGGTAACCGATCACAGGATTAATTTAACCATGTATAATTTAAACGGATTTGTAAACGGAGATATCCAAGAAGTAATAGAAGCTTTACAAGTGGCCGAAAATGCCGAACGACTCAAAGCAAGTGTTGAAGCCTCTTAAATCATTATAAACATGAAAACAGCTATTTTCCCGGGTTCTTTCGATCCTATCACCAAAGGACATGAAGACATCGCATTGAGAGCTTCGCGATTGTTTGATAATCTTATTATTGCCATTGGTCAAAACATAGATAAAAAATATATGTTTTCTCCCGAACAACGGCTCTCATGGCTTATTAAAACCTTTGAAAAACATCCTAATATCCAATGCATGTTATATGAAGGCCTGACGGTCGACTTTTGTAAACAACATCATATTAATTATATTGTAAGGGGACTTCGTACCCTCGCCGATTTTGAAAACGAACAAAGTATTGCTCACTTAAATAAACAACTATATCCGGAGATTGAAACGCTTTTCTTACTGACCGACAACCGATTTTCTCATATTTCTTCCTCCGGTGTCAGAGAAATTATTCTTCATAAAGGAAATGTTAAAGATTTTATACCTGAACCCATAATCATTTAAAACTACAATTATGAAACTAACCCTTAAAACAATATTAATCTCTATCGTAATCATCCTTTCCGGAATTGATTGCTTTGCCTTAAAACCGGTTCGAATACAAGGTGAAGCTCCTTTCGCCAAAGGCAAGGAAATACGCTTTTATCTCTATGACGAACTCCTCACCGGAAACAAAACCCTTATAACAAAAACTTTTATAGATGAATCGGGCACATTCAAAACCGAAATTCCCGTAACGGAAATTCGCGAACTTATTATCAGTATCAACACCACCGACGGTAGTTTCTTTATCGAACCCGAAACCAATTATCATATCCAATTGTTTAGCGATGAAAAACTGATTAATCAAATCAACAGTAAATACTTAGGTAATTCCATCCGTATTGCTATCTTAAACAACGATTCAAATGAATTGAATGCAAAAATCAATTATTTCAGTCAATACTATAACTATTTTTTATATAAAAACGCTTTGCCCATTATGAATATGGTCAAACAAAATGTGTATGACAGTTTAATGCATATAATAACCGATAAATTTCCTGTACATACCGACACCGTTGATTTTTATAGCACATACGTAACATTCCGCATAGCAGAAATCGAAAGAATGTATTACAAAAAAAGTATGGCTAAATTATATAATAAATATTTAGATAATAAATATATACACTACAATAATCCGGCCTATATGGATTTCTTTATCGAATTCTTTGATGATTACCTCTATGCCGGCTCCAAGTATATTACACGACAACTATTATTAAACGACATTAATTATTACAACGATTATTATAAATTATCCGATGATGTAGGGAAGGACCCTATATTAATTAATGAAAAGATACGTGAAATCGTATTAATAAAAAATTTAGCGAATCTATACAACTTTCACGAAGATTTCAATAGAAAAAACTTGCTGTCCTTACTTGAAAAGATTACACAAACTACCAAATTTGAAGAACACAAAAAAATGGCGGAAAACACTATTCATAATTTAACTTCACTTCAATCGGGCAGTACGGCATTGGATTTTAAATTTAAAGACATCCATAATAACACCATAACATTATCTCAATATAAAGAAAAATATATCTTCCTTCATTTCTTTACTCTCAGTTGCGAAGATTGTATTCGTGAAATGATGATTATTAAGAAGTTGCATGAAACTTACGGCGACAAAGTTGAATTTATCAGCATCATGCTCGATTTTGAACCTACCCAACTATATCATTTTGTGAATGCACACCCCGAATTCACATGGAAATTCGTGCATTTTAACAACGACTTTTCATTTATCGACGCCTATAAAATTTATAATTTACCCTTAGGCATGTTTATTGACAACAAGGGACAAATCCTATCCTACCCAACCCCCGAAGCTACCAGTTTAGGACTCATGTTTCTATTAACTTTCGAAGATGTGATTCATTCTCCGAACGGTACAAAAAATTGAAAATCAAAAATTTTAATAAAAGAAAAATTCTTTTAAAAAAGTAGCTTTATATATAAAATAGTATTACTTTTGCAACTGTTTTTCTAATTTTTAAATTAAATATAAACTCAATTTAATCAACAATAAAAAAATATCTGTTATGGATTTAAAGAAAATAATCGCTGAATTAGAGGCGAAAAACCCAGCTCAACCTTTGTATATTCAAGCAGCAAAGGAAGTACTTGAAACCATTGTGGATTTCGTAAACCAAAATCCAAAATACGATAAATATGCTATCGTAGAAAGAATTTTGGAACCCGAAAGAGTCATCAAATTCAAAGTAACTTGGGTTGACGACAAAGGCAATATTCAAGTAAACCGTGGTTACAGAGTACAACATAACATGGCTATTGGGCCTTACAAAGGTGGTATTCGTTTCCACCCTAGTGTAAACGAAGATTCCATGAAATTTTTGGCCTTCGAACAAACCTTTAAAAATTCTTTAACAACCCTTCCGATGGGTGGTGGTAAAGGTGGTTCCGATTTCAATCCTCAAGGAAAATCGGAAAACGAAGTAATGCGTTTCTGCCAAGCTTTCATGACCGAACTTCAAAAATATATAGGACCTGAAACCGACGTTCCCGCAGGCGACATAGGTGTTGGCGGTCGTGAAATCGGTTTTATGTTCGGACAATATAAACGTTTACGCGAACACCACGTGGGTGTATTAACCGGAAAAGGT
>MWCE01000208.1 GCA_002069895.1 Bacteroidetes bacterium ADurb.Bin234
CTGAATGAGTTTTGCTATAAATTCAATAGAAGATATTTCGGAGAAAAACTATTCGAAAGGCTGCTTACCGCCTGTGTAACTGAGTTTAACTAATTTTAATGCGCGAAAGCGGATACTCATAAAAATTAATTGTAACTTTGTAAAAACAAAAATTAATACAAAAAACTTAATACTTCTTAATAATATGGAACAGGACAAAGCCATAGCATTGAAAAACTTAATTTATGATGCTTACAGTACTTTTATTTCCTTAATCAACTTTAGATACCGCGATAAGGTTGATATAGATGAAGCGAAAGCCCGCTTCACATCGGAACAATTTGCTGCGCATTACGATGCTTTTATCAAAGAGTTGGATAGCAATATACTGAAATACAAAGATTATCAATTGATTAAAGAATATATTGAGAGCAATTTTTATGATATTTTTCAAATTGATTGTAAAAATGCAGAAAATTATCAAAAACTTTTTCGTAATAGCAAGGATATTGGATTTAATACAGAGGTATTTCAAAATGTATTGAAATACAAGGATCTGATATTAAAATTTCGGGATAGATATTATAACAATAAACCTTATGGGAATCTTTATCCATATTTCAAAAAAATTGCAAATGTAGAACTCAATTTTGATGCCATACCTGTTTTTAATGAAGTTTATGATATAAAATGGCTAAAAAATAAGTGCCATAATTATGAAATTCCGGAAAAAATAAAGCTTTTTACAGAGGCGCTTTATAACTTTAAGCAGTGGCAAATTTATTACGATGAAAAAATTGAGACGGAGAATGGCATTCGCTATAAATATTCCGATATTTATTATCCGAATTTTGAAGCGCTTTGTAATCTGGAGTTGGAGAAGCTGAATAAATTGCTTGAAATCGAACAGTTGGAAAATGACATAACTCAGCCTCCTGTGCAGAATTTTTCAGAGGATGCACCACCTCCTTATCGCTGGAACTCGAGTGATACCGATTTGATTGAATTGCTTACTGCACTGTTTCACAGCAATGCTATAAAACGAAGGGATAACAAAAAAATTACCCGGAAAGAACTCATGAATTATTTTCAGGAGATATTTGATATTCAGCTAAAAGACCCTGAAGGTATGCTTTCGCGCGCAACAAACCGGAAAAAGACTATGACGCCCTACATTGATAAGCTTAAACTTGCATTCGAAAATTATGCCGAAGGGAAAGTGGAAAAACAATCCAAACATTAAATTCCGGTATTACTTCTAAAAGCACCTTGTTGAACGATAACAATTGCGTCGAGGATTTTATTGGTATTTCAAAAATAATGTTATGGGGCAGAAAAGTTATCAAAAATAGCAACGTACCTTCTTTGGATATTTTCCCGTGAATTCATCGTATTATACCAAATAACCTATAAAATTGAACAAAGTAAATGTTTCATAAACCTGATTTCTGAAACATCTATGCATACGGTCACTTGCCTGTAAATAGCAGAGAATGTTAAGTACAGGGTGTAAATCGAATCCTTCAATTATTGGATGTATAATAAAAGTTCCTTATTTTTGTGGGTAAAGGCATATACCAATTTTTATAATAGTGATCTCCGAAAGAAAATGCTGAAAAAATATTTCAAATTAAATTTACTTTGATAGATTATCTTGGTGTAACTTTGGGAAAATATTTTGTGTAACTTTGTGTAATAGCTATTTCACAAAAAACTCAAAGAACACTCAAAATTCACAAAGTTTTAATTGATTTAATTAGTAGAAATACTTTGGGTTTTGAAATTTTTCATTTAAATCTATAATTTGTCATAGAGAATCAATAAAACGAAAACCGGATATTTTTTACCAAATGTAAACATTGTAATTTATGCTGCTTTAGCACTTTAATATTTGGTATTACTTTTTTTTTAAAAGATAAACTGTCTGAGTAAAATTCAACAATATTCATTCAGTTAGTATTTAGACGAAAAAGAAACAAAGCAAACAAAAATGATAAATATCGAAAAAAAATAGATTATTGGTTAAATAGTGCAACTGATGACCTTGAATCAGCAAAAGTACTGATTGCCAACAAGCGATATCTACAAGGTTTATTTTTTATCATTTAGTTGTTGAGAAGGCAATTAAAGCAAATGTAGTAAAGAACACATCTGAAATGGCACCGCGCTCACATAATCTTTTGTATCTGTCTGAAATTGCAGGAATCACTTTTAATGAGAAAGATGAAATCTTTCTTGGAATACTAATGAAATATCAGTTACAGGGACGTTATCCTGATTATTAGCCAGCCATGCCAAGCGAAGAAAAAGTATCGGATTATTTAATAAAAACAGAAAACCTACTAATATGGTTAAAGCAGAAGTAATAGAACTGTTAAATAAATACATTTCGCTTTTAAACAGCAATGGGATAGCGGTTTATAAGGCATTTTTGTTTGGTAGCTACAGTACCGATACGGCAAACGAGGCAAGCGATATAGATGTTATGCTTGTGTCGGAAAATAACGATGAGTGTGACGATGAAGTAATAGGTAAAATATGGAGACTTACACGAATGGTGAGTACAAAAATTGAGCCTTTAATAATTGGCAAAAGCAGATACGACAGTGATGATAATTCGCCTTTAATAGAACAGATTAAAACGCAGGGCATTGAGCTGACATTAAAGTCATTGCATCAGTTAGCCAGCGAACCAAAGACTGAATATAAAACAAAATAAACAAATCATACTATCATATAAAAACTAAATGTACCTACAGATGCCATCTTTCGTATCACTACAAAAAAATTAAATTTTTAATTTTAAAAAATACAGGCTATTGTTCGAACACTCGAAAGCTATGAAAATTCCAATTAAACAAATAATGTGATTGATATGAAAGATGCATTACATTTTTTCGAAAGGATGCTGATCCGTGAAACAAAAAGAATTTGGCTACAGGGCACGCAAGGTTTTGACCGGTTGAAACAATATTCATTGGCAGGAATCAATAATAAAAAATTCTACGGCTTTCAACTACATACCTACTGCTTCGTGAGTTATACTATAGCTTTACCAAAAATGCTTGTGAAGCTACAACTGCGCTGCTACGAGGAATTTTTGCTTGCAAGGAATGTAAAGAATAGGATGAATTAAAGAAATAAAATTAATACTATGGCTCAGATTTACGATAATATTACAACTCATTTTACTGAGGGTCTCAGAGACATAATTTCCAACACACAGGTTAAAAGGGTTGACTTTTGTGTAGGATATTTTAATTTACGTGGTTGGGGATTGATAATAAATGAAATCGATGCGCTGGAAGGAGATTTTGTTTATGAAAATAATGAAAACGTACATCGTATATGTCGTCTGCTTATTGGAATGCAGCGACCGGGGATTGAAATCATAAAACGATACATTCATTCTCAAACCAATCAAATTCCGGACAGCGATGAAGTTAAACTTTGCAAGAGACAAATAGCGGATGATTTCAGAAAGCAGTTAATCATTGGAAAACAAACTAACCATGATGAAGTTAACCTAAGACGTCTTTCATCCCAATTGAAAGCTAAAAAAGTGTGTATTAAACTGTATTTGAAAGAACCCTTGCATGCGAAGTTATATCTTGCTTACCGACCTGAAGATCATTTCAATAAAATACAGGCTATCATGGGTAGCAGTAATTTAACTTATGGCGGACTAAATGGACAAGGTGAGTTAAATGCCGGATTCAGTGATAATGATCATGCAGAAAAACTGGCGAACTGGTTTGATGATCGTTGGGAAGACCGATTAAGTTTGGATATAACCGAAGAATTGGCTGCAATAATTGACCAAAGTTGGGCCGGTGAAAAACGAATACCGCCCTATTATATTTATTTGAAAACGGCTTATCATTTGAGTCGTGAAGCACGAAACAGTATCAGCGAGTTTAGTTTACCCAGAGAATTTAAAAAAGACTTGTTTCCGTTTCAGGAAACAGCCGTTAAGCTTGCAGCCCGACATTTGGAAAGGCGTGATGGAGCCATGATAGGCGATGTAGTGGGGCTTGGTAAAACCATTACTGCTTGTGCAATTGCCAAAGTTTATGAGTTAAATAATTCCTGTTCCACATTAATTCTTTGTCCGGCAAATTTGCAAACAATGTGGAGAAAATACGTACTTCAATACGATTTAAAGGCGGATATCCATTCCATATCCAAACCGATTGACGAAACGAATGTTCGCCATTACGATTTGGTGATAATTGACGAAAGCCATAATTTAAGAAACAGCGAAGGAAAACGATATCAGAACATTAAACGACTTGTTAATTTGCAGAATTGCAAGGTGCTATTGCTGACAGCAACACCGTATAATAAGGATTTTTATGATTTGGGTAATCAATTACGATTGTTTCTGAAAGACGATACCGATCTTGGAATACAGCCTGAAAATTACATTCGTTCGCTCGGGGGTGAAAGAGAATTTTCGAAAAGACACGATGAAGATTATATCCGAAGTATCAAGGCGTTTTGTCGAAGCAATGAACCCGATGATTGGAAAGAGCTAATGCGGCTTTTCCTTATCAGAAGAACCCGAACATTTATTAAAGAAAATTATGCTAAGCAGGATGAACGCGGAAAGTATCTGGAATTTAGGGATGGAACAAAATCGTATTTTCCGGAACGACTTCCGAAATCGGTAACTTTCCCAACTACAAAGGGGGATCAATTCGAAACACTCTATTCGGAAGAAGTAACGGATATAATGGCTGAATTACGATTGCCACGTTATGGATTGATTCATTACATCAGTGATAAAATCCTCGTGTTTTCGGAGAGAGAGCAGGAAATAATTGAGAATCTTAGTAGAGCCGGACAGCGCATGATGGGATTTTGCCGAACCAATTTTTTCAAACGCTTGGATAGCAGCGGCATTTCTTATCTTATTTCACTTTACAGACATATACTTCGCAACGCCATTTATATTTATGCTTTAGAGAATAAATTGCCTTTGCCTATTGGTGATGAAAGTAACTTTACGGACGAACTGCTTGAAGATCAAGATATAGAAAACGAAATTTTCGAGACCAACTTTGTACAATTGGTAAAAAAACCGGAAGACGATCAATTTTCTTTTTCTTATTCTTTTGTTGATTATCTCTCGGTAGCACAAGAATATTATAATGCCATTGCGGCAAATTCAAATAACGTACGATGGCTCGAGAGTAAATTTTTTAAACGAAATTTAAAACAAGCGCTGAAAAGCGACTGCGATCGGTTACTGGAAATAATAAAGATATGCGGACTGTGGAAAGCTGAAAAAGATGAAAAGCTCAATACGCTGTACAAGCTTATAAATAAAGAACACAGGAATGAAAAAGTAATAATATTTACACAGTACTCTGATACTGCAAAATATATTTATTCACAACTAAAAAAACGTGGAATATCCCGTTTAGCATGTGTAACGGGAGCAAGTAGTAATCCCACTCAAATTGTAGAACGATTCTCGCCGGTAAGCAATAAGATAATTCCAGTACCGGATGAAAAAGATCAATATAGGGTTATAGTTTCTACTGACGTATTGAGTGAGGGACAAAATTTGCAGGATGCTCATATTGTAGTAAACTACGATTTACCCTGGGCTATTATCCGTCTGATACAACGAACCGGTCGTGTTGATCGTATCGGACAGCTTTCCGATAAAGTTCTTTGCTATTCGTTCTTTCCTGCTGAAGGTGTCGAACGTATTATTCATTTACGACAAAGATTAACCGACAGGATTAACGAAAATGCCGATGTAGTGGGCAGTGATGAGATTTTCTTTGAAGGCAACGCTCAAAACCTGATGGACATTTATAACGAAAAGAACGGCGTGCTGGATGATGACGACGAAGGCGAAGTGGATTTAAGTTCCAAAGCATATCAAATCTGGAAAAATGCAACCGATGCCAATCCTGAACTGAAAACCATTATCCCTGCACTGAGCAATGTTATTTATTCTACTAAAAAAACCGATCTGTCTATAAATGAAGGGGTCATTACTTATGCTAAAACTCCCAGCGATAACGATATGTTGATGTGGATGGATAAAGAGGGTGAAATAAAAACCTATTCGCAAAGTGCTATTCTGAAAGCACTGGCTTGTTCCATAAACGAACCTGCACTGGAAAGAGCAGAAAATCACCACGAATTGGTGGGAAAATCTATCGACCAGATCAGTTCGCAGGAGATCAATGTGAGTGGGACACTGGGGAAACGTTTCAGTACAAAATACCGTATTTATACCTTACTCGAAGCGTTTTGTAAAGAACCTTCGAACGGATTGTTCATAACCGAGGATTTAAAACTGGCTATGGATGATATCTATAATTATCCATTGAAAGAAAACGCCCGGCTGTTGCTCAATCGACAACTGAAAAAAGGAACATCCGTGATGGAAATTGTTGATTTGGTAAAAGAACTGCGAAACGAAGATGAACTGTCCATCAAAAAAGACGAAGAAGAAATACGCAATAAAGAACCACAAATAATTTGTTCAATGGGCTTACGAAATATCTGATAAAACACTATGAGAAGAAACGACTTTAATACTTATATCACCGAAAAAAATTTTAACGGCTTTTTTATCGAGCTGGGCTGGAATCATGTTCATCCCTCCGACAGAATAAATCCAATCTGTATCGACGAGGTTACGTATAATATTACTCCGGTGGCTGACAAGCAGGGATTTAAAGTGCTGGTTTGTTGCACTGATGAGCTACCACAGCACACTGTACGAAAAAAATTAGATATACAACTTCGCCGATATTTTCACAATTACATTCTTATTTTTACTTTGAATAATTCGGAACATCAACTTTGGATGGTTCCGGTTAAAACGGTGGATAAAAGAGATATAGTGGTAGTAGAATACCTTAACGCTACAAGCGCCGATTTTCTTTTCAGTAAAATTTCTAACCTATGTTTCGGGCTCGAGGAAGAAACAAACATAGTGGATGTTACACACAAAGTTCATGGTGCATTCGAAGTGAATTCAGAAAAGGTTACCAGGGACTTTTATGCCGGATTTAAACAGCAACACAAATCATTCGCCAATTTTATTCAGGGCATTGATGTGGAGGGCGACAAGCAATGGTATGCTTCGGTTATGCTCAACCGCCTGATGTTTTGTTATTTTATTCAGAAAAAAGGCTTCCTCAATTTCGATACCGACTACCTGCGCAACAAACTGGCATGGACTAAACTGCAACGGGGCAACAACCAGTTTTTTTCAACTTTCTATAAAGGTTTCCTGAAAGTATTGTTTCATGGCGGACTGAATCATCCTGTTCATAACCGCCAGTTTGAAGCTGTTTACGGACGCATTCCGTATCTGAATGGGGGCATGTTCGATGAACATCAATTAGAAAAACAATACGCCGACATTGATATTGCCGACGATGCTTTCGAAAGACTGTTCGAATTCTTTGATAAATGGCGCTGGCACTTAGACACTCGTATTACGGCAACAGGAAAAGATATTAATCCGGACGTGTTGGGTTATATTTTTGAGCAGTATATTAACAACCGTGCTAAGATGGGTGCTTACTACACCAAAGAAGATATAACCGAATATATCGGCAAAAACTGTATTATTCCGTTCCTGATGGACGAAGTGGCAAAAACTTCGTCGGGAAAGCACTTTACGCCCAACGGCTATGTATGGCAAATGGTGAAAAACAGTGGCGACAAATATATTTATCCGGCGGTAAAAAAAGGAGTTGATTTACCGTTGCCCGACTATATTGAGGTGGGAATAGATACCACGCAGCCCAATTTGTTGGAACGCCGCTCCCGCTGGAACGAACCGGCATTTGAGCAACACGCTTTGCCTACCGAAATCTGGCGCGAAACAGTGGAACGCCGCCAACGCTGCTACAATTTGCGAAACAAAATTAACAATGGAGAAATTACGCATATCAACGATTTTATAACTTATAATCTCGATATTCGTAGCTTTGTACAGGACTTGCTCGAACAGGTTACCGACCACAGATTTATATTGCATTTTTACCACGCGCTGCAACGCATTACCATACTCGACCCAACCTGCGGCTCGGGCGCTTTTCTGTTTGCGGCACTCAATATACTGGAACCGCTCTACGAAATCTGCATTGCCCGTATGGAGGAATTTAACCGCGAAAATCCGTACTTGTTCAAAGATGAATTGGCAGAAATAACCAACAAATACCGCAGCAATATACAGCATTTCATTTACAAAAGCATAATACTACGTAACCTGTATGGCGTAGATATTATGGTGGAAGCTACCGAAATAGCCAAGTTGCGCTTATTCCTGAAAATGGTAGCTGTGGTTGATGTTAATCCGCGTGCCGATAACCTCGGCTTAGACCCATTGCCCGATATTGACTTTAATATACGCTGCGGGAATACCTTGGTGGGCTATGCTACCGAAGCCGAATTGGAAAAAGATTTAACTTATGGCGATATGTTTGCCAACCTCGAATTTAAAGAACAGGTAGAAGAGGGTATGGAAAAAGTAGCACGCACCTACCAACGCTTTAAAGAAATTCAGCTCAACCAACACAGCGATATGGAAAGCTTTACACAAGCTAAAACCGAACTGAATACCCGCCTTAAAGAACTGAACCATACACTGAACCAACGATTATTTAGTACCCAAAGCGCTTTGAATTATGATGCATGGCTTGCTTCGCACCAACCTTTCCATTGGTTAGCCGAATTCTACCAAATTATTAAAGGAAATGGTGGTTTTGATGTGATTATTGGAAATCCGCCGTATGTGGAATATGGAACAAAATTAAAGTCAATTTATACATTAAGAGATTATGATACTTTGCAATGTGGTAATTTACACGCATATATTGCAGAAAGAGGTCTAAAAATAATTTCAAATAAGGGTTTTTTAGGCTTAATAATTCCATTACCATCAATTAGTACTTCAAGAATGGTAAATTTGCAAAAAATAATTAAACCAAAAGGGCATATTGACCGTTCAGTTTGGATATCAGCTTTTGATGAAAGACCAAGTAGTTTATTTGACGGAGTTGATCAACGTTTAATAATTGAAATTTTGAGTGCAAAAGTAGAAAATCCATTGTTGTCAACAACGGGTATTAATCGATGGGGCTCAGCTACTAGATTCAATTTATTTTTTAATTTAAGTTATGCAGTTCAAGACAAAGATAATTTAAATTATGGAAATTCCATTTTGAAAATTAAAAATAATAAATATGAATCGAGTATCTTAAAAAAATTCTATTTGAACAAACCCATCCTTAATTTTAAATCAGACTCTATAACAAACAATTTAATTTATTATCGGACAGCAGGAGGTAGATATTGGAAAGTTATTGAAGATAAACCTTCAGGAACTGATACTGTAAGCGAAAAAGCTGCATATTTTCGTGATATCGAAAGTTCACAAGTTGTTGCATTAATAAGCAGTTCTACTTTTTGGTGGTATTATTCTTGTCATTTTGATATGTTTAATTTAAAGGACTATATGATTTTTGGTTTTCGCTTTTCTAATTCATCTTCTGTACTTCTTACCAAATTAAAGAAATTGGGGAATGTATATTTAGAATCTCTGCAAAATTACGCTGAAATTAAAATTATAAATTCAAAAACAAAAGGGATTGTTGAACAAAAGCAATTTGTAATAAACAAGTCCAAACCCATTATCGACGAAATTGACAAGGTATTAGCGGCGCATTATGGATTTACGGAAGAGGAATTGGATTTTATAATCAATTACGATATCAAATACCGTATGGGTAAAGAATTGGAAGGTGACGAACCGTAGAGACGCCATGTATGGCGTCTCGATACGGAAAAACAACCATGTATGGCGTAACGATACGAAAAACAACAACCATGCATGGCGTAACGATACGAAAAACAACAACCATCATGGCGTAACGATACGGAACAACAACCATCATGGCGTAACGATACGGAAAACAACAACCAATATTAGAGACGCCAAGCATGGCGTCTCTACCGGACAAACAAAAATACAACATACAATGTCGGAAAATAAATTTCGGAATAAATACCGAATCCCATCGGCCCGATGGAAAAACTGGGATTACGGTGATGAAGGTGCCTATTTTGTAACGATTTGCACTAAAAATCGGGAACATTATTTTGGTGAAATTGTAAACGGTGAAATGCAATATTCCGAATTGGGTATCATTGCCGTTAACGAATGGATCAAATCGATGGCATTGCGCCCTGATATGCAATTGGATATGGAATGTTTTCAGGTGATGCCCAATCATATTCATGGTATTGTGGTTATTGGACGGAGTGCCGACTCGATGGGTGCTGTTAATGTAAATAAAGGAAACAAATTCGGTCCGCAACAAAAAAATTTAGGGTCAATTATGCGGGGCTTTAAATCGGCAGTAACAATGCAGGCTCGCACATTAGATATTTCTTTTGCCTGGCAAGAACGTTATTACGACAGGGTTATTCGTGACGATGATGAATTTCGAAGGATTGCTGCATATATCGAGCACAACCCTGCGAATTGGGAAAATGATAAACAGAATAAACAGAATAAACAAAATAACCCGATATGAGCAAAATAGTATATCTATTTGGTGCAGGCGCCAGTTTTGGTAAGCGCAATGAAAATGATAATGACGAAATAATTGAAGGTTTACCAATAATGTCCGAATTTCCAACACAAATTGAACTACTGATAGAAAAAATAAAAAATCAAAGGTTTTCATTACCTTCAAACCAGCAACGAAGTCCTGAGGAGGAAAAAAAACTTATTGATGAATTGAAATGGCTTAAAGAATCGAGTGAAAA
>MWCE01000209.1 GCA_002069895.1 Bacteroidetes bacterium ADurb.Bin234
TGGAATTGTTGATGCACATATTTCATCAAGCGAAGAAGGAATCTTTGGAGACTGGCTTGAAGGACTTGCTATTTACATAAACGAGAAAGTTTATGGCGGTAAAAAATCTGGAATACTTGGAATTGACCTTGAGTTTGACAAGGATGGATTTCGCTACATTGTGAATATAAAATCCGGTCCAAATTGGGGAAACAGTTCTCAAATAGCAAAAATGGTTTCAGATTTCAAGACAGCGAAAAAGACATTAAGAACAAGTAATTCAAAACTTAATATTGTCGCAGTAAATGGTTGCTGTTATGGGCGAGACAACAAACCGGACAAAGGAGATTATTTCAAATATTGTGGTCAAAATTTTTGGGAATTCATTTCAGGTAATAAGAATCTTTATACTGAAATCATTGAACCATTGGGACATAAAGCAAAAGAAATAAATGACAATTTCGTGAAATCTTATTCTCAAATGATTAACAAATTTACAAAAGAGTTTGCGAATGAGTTTTGTAAAGACAACGGAGAAATTGACTGGGAAAAATTGGTTCGGTTTAATTCATCGACAATTGAAGAAAAGAAGAAAAAATAAAACCCGAAAGCATAACAAAGGCTAAAATCAAGCGGGCCGAAAGTACTAATATGAAGGGTATTGCAACTAATAAACTTTATCGCAGGTTGACAGTGATGTGCTCCGAAATCGGCAACAAAACCATACCGCCAACCGTTAATCATTCCACCCACCCTCATTTTTTTACCCCCAAAAACCTCTCGCTACTTCAAATTTTCTCCTTTTTCCCGGTAATTTTTTATGCAGTAAAAGGGTAAAAAAAAGGTGTTTTTTGGGAAAAAAATGAGGCATTTTGGAGGGGAAAAAAGATAAAAAATGCGATTTTGCTAAATTATTGATTTCGTGTATCATATCATAGACCTTGGAAGGGCCATTTTGAGATGCCTACCTCGTGACGACGAGATGCCTACCTCGTGACGACGAGATCCCAATCTCGTGACGACGAGAATGGGGTCTCAAAAAAAGGAAGTAAAAACACCCTCTTTTTAAGCATAAAAAAACGTTGTTTTGTGTCCACTTTTTTTAGGACGCTTTACAGTTTTAAGAAGCTCTCAGCTGTCAGCCTTTTCCCTTTCTCCTTTTCCCTTTCTCCTTTTCCCTTTTTTTTAACCGCAGAGAACGCAAAGATATTACGCAAAGAGATATACAGACTCTACACATATTTTTTACGGCACGAAAAAAACTCTCGGCACTCGGGACTCGGGACACGGCACTTATTTTTCAGTTTCTCAGTGTGTTGACTTGCGACTTCATTTTTCATTTTAATCAATCATTTTTATAATGAAAATCAATTGTATATCACATTTATTGTCAGCATTTTACAGCCGCCCCAAAATACCCCTTGAACCACGCTTGCTTGCGAAAAATGCTGCCTTGGTTGGAGTTCCAACCTAGTTACGTTCACGCTGAACGAGACTATGTTCACGCGCAAACCAAGGCAGTATTTTTTTGAACCTAACTTGGTTCAAGGGGGGTGTCCGCCGCGGAAATGCATTTGTTTGATTTTGCGGCGTTATTTGCACCGGAGCAAACTGACCTCCTTAATTCTATAAATCCCATTCCCTCTCTCTCCTTTCTCACCACAAAAACTTAATCATTAATTATTTATAATGCCACCCCTTCGGGGTTTCTATATTCTGCATATCAATCATTCTACAGTAATATCACCCCTGCGGGGTTCCGCCTTAACCCTCTGCGTTCTCTGCGTAATATCTTTGCGTTCTCTGCGGTTAAAAAAAAAAGTTGTCAGTTGTCAGTTTTAAGAAGCTCTCAGTTGTCAGCTCTCAGCTATCAGTTTTTCAATGCGTTGACTCACTTTTCACTTTTCACTCTTCACTCTTTTCTCGGCACTCGGCACTTATTTTTCAGTTTCTCAGTGTGTTGATTTGCTACACCTGACTTGTAACTTTTTATTCGGCGATTAATTCTTTGATTTCTCGGATTTGGAAGTCGGGAGTGATGGGAAATCCGTAATATTCTTGTGAGCTTGTGGTATCGGTTTTGGTGTAGATGAGTGTACTGACGAAATAATAGCTTAATGTGCCGGAATCCTTGGTCGATAGACTTAGTTTTTTGTCATAATAGAGTAATTTATCTACAAGGATGTTGATTTGTTGTTCAGTTTGTTGTTTAAGGATTAACTCGTCCATACTACCGTTTTCCGATAGGTGATTGTATTGGAAACTCAGTTCTTCGATTTCGTTTTCAATCACGGGTTTGAGTACGTAATCAATAAACTGATATTCGGAAAGGCTGTCGATTCGTAGGATTTTTATGCTGTCGATGCGTGTGTTGGGAGCAAGGTCTTTGGCAACATAGTCTTCGATGGTATCATGGATTTTTTTATGTAAACGTTCTTCTTTATTGCGGCATGAAAGAAGCAATATACTTGACGTAAACAATACAATGTATACAAATGAAATTCGTTTATTTACAAACATATTTTTATAATTGTAAAATATATAAAATTCTTATCCTTCGATATAGATTGTTTGCTTTTCACTGTTACATTTAGGATGACAATAATTTTTATCGGTTGTTTTCCTAAAAAGTTTAATTTGACTTTATAAAAGAAGCAAAGAATCTTTTAATTATTTCTTTTTAAATTCCGCTTTTTTCGTTTGTTCTTGTGGTTTACCTTCCGGTTTGGGAAGTAGAGCTTTACGTGAAAGTTTGAGTTTGCCGTTTTTCGTATCAATTTCAATTAATTTAACTTTAAGTATATCACCCACTTTCACGTAGTCTTCCATTTTATCAATGCGTTTCCAGTCATATTCGGAAATATGCAACAGTCCGTCTTTGCCGGGAAGTATTTCCACAAAAGCGCCGAAGTTTTGTATGTTTTTCACCGGACCTTCATAAATTTCACCTATTTCGGGAACGGCAACAATGGCTTTAATGCGTTTCATGGCTGCTTCTATTGATTCTTTATCGGGAGAAGCGATATCAACGATTCCGAATTCACCTTCTTCGGTAATATTAATAATGGTATTTGTTTCGCGTTGCATTTCTTGAATGATTTTTCCGCCGGGTCCGATAACGGCACCGATGAATTCACGGTCGATATACATCTTTTCGATACGCGGTACATGTGGTTTATAGTCTTCGCGCGGTTCATTGATGGTCTTCATCATTTCGTTTAAAATATGCATACGACCTTTTTTTGCTTGTTCCAAGGCTTCGGCCAAGACTTCGTAGGAAAGACCTTCCACTTTAATATCCATCTGGCAAGCGGTGATTCCGTCGATGCTGCCGGTTACTTTGAAATCCATATCTCCCAAATGGTCTTCATCGCCCAAGATGTCGGAAAGGATGGCATATTTTCCCGTTTGGCTGTCGCTTATCATTCCCATAGCGATACCCGAAACCGGTTTCTTGATTTTCACGCCGGCATCCATTAAAGCCATCGTACAAGCACATACGGTCGCCATCGACGAGGAGCCGTTCGATTCCAATATATCGGACACCAAGCGAATGGTATACGGATTCGTTTCTTTAAGTGGAAGCATGGGTTTGATGGCACGCAGGGCCAGGTTGCCGTGGCCGATTTCTCTTCTGCCGGTACCGCGTATGGGTTTCACTTCGCCGGTAGAAAAAGGAGGGAAGTTATAATGCAACATAAAATCGGAAGTACCTTCAATGATAGCACCGTCGATGATTTGTTCATCTAATTTGGTCCCTAATGTACAGGTTGATAAGGATTGGGTTTCGCCTCGGGTGAAGATTGCCGAGCCATGGGCGGAAGGTAAATAATCCACTTCGCTCCAAATGGGGCGTATTTCATCTAATTTACGTCCGTCTAAACGTTTCCTTTCTGTTAAGACCATGTTTCTCACGGCTTCCCATTGCACTTTGTCGTAGTAACGTTTAAGCATGGGTATTTTTTCTTCCCGTTCTTCTTCGGGTATGCTTTCCAGGAAATCTTCAAACACTTTTTCAAAGGCTTCGGTGCGTTCGTGTTTGGATGTCGGATTGTTGGCTATATTGTAAATCTTTTGATAGGTTTCGGCTTTCAGTCGTTCACGTAGCTCTTCGTCGTTGTTTTCATGACAATATTCTCTTTTAGGGTTGGCTTTCTCCACTTCGGCAGCCAAATCCAATTGTATTTGACATTGAATTTTAATAGCCTGATGTGCCACTTTTAAGGCTTCTACCAAATCCTGTTCTTGAATTTCTTTCATCTCGCCTTCCACCATCATAATGTTATCCATCGAAGCGGCGACGATAAGATCCATGTCGGCGGTTTCTAATTCCGTGACAGTAGGATTGATTTTGAATTCGTTGTCAACACGAGCAACCCTTACTTCCGAAATAGGACCGTGAAAAGGAATGTTGGAAACCGATAAAGCAGCCGATGCGGCTAATCCGGCTATGGCATCGGGAAGTTCGTTTTTATCGCCCGATATTAAGGTTACCAATACCTGTGTTTCGGCATGGTAATCTTCAGGGAATAAAGGACGCAATGCCCTGTCGATTAAACGGGCAATGAGAATTTCATAAGTCGATGGGCGGGCTTCCCTTTTGAAAAAACCTCCGGGGAAACGTCCCACAGCGGCATATTTCTCCTGGTATTCTACCTGTAATGGCATGAAATCTACATCTTCAGCGGCTTCTTTCTTACTGCAAACCGTTGCTAACAACATGGTTTTTCCCATCTTTACTACTACGGAACCATCGGCCTGTTTGGCAAGTTTTCCCGTTTCTATGGTGATTTCACGTCCATCACCTAAATCAAATGTTTTTGTAACTATCATTCTTTAATTATCTTAATACTAAATACAAAAAAAGGCAACCTGTCAGAAAGTGCCTTTTTTGTTTTTGAAATTCAAGGATTATTTTCGGATGTTTAATTTCTTGATTAGTCCTCTGTATCTTTCGATATCATTTCGCTTTAAATAATCAAGAAGTTTTCTTCTTTTACCAACTAAACGTACCAAAGAACGTTCGGTAACGGCATCTTTTTTGTTTGATTTAACATGTTCGGTTAAATGATGAATACGAAAAGTAAACAAGGCTACTTGTCCTTCAATTGAACCGGTGTCAAATTCGGATTGACCATATTCTTTAAAAATGTTTTTCTTTACTTCAGGTGACAAATACATAATTGAATTTCCTTTAATTTTATTTCTTTGCTTCTAATATTTTTAAGTGTGCAAAGATATACTTTTTTTACACATGCTTTTTCGTTTTTTTTATTTTTAATAAATAATGTCAGCCGGGTTTAAATGTTTTTTTGTTGTATTCATAATGAAATACTTAAAGCTATAATTGCATTTAATTCTTAAAAAGATATTTTTCCGAACTTAATGAAGTGAAGAGAAGAATATATGTTAAAATGGCAGAATTTTTATCCGATAATGATAACTTCTTTTCTATATTTTTCATTTTTCCCCTGAAACAATATCCTTATTTTTTATACTTTTGCCTGCTATTAGTGTTTAAGGTTTTTAAAGGATAAATAAAAAATGAAACCGTATAAAGTTTTAATATTTATTTTTTTATGTTTTTTTGTTTTGGCTGTATTGGGAAGTTTGTTTCCTCCCGACGGTCTTAAAATCGGCCAAATCACGCTGCGATTTCCTTCGCCGGCAGCGGTTTTTGCCACTTCCGATGAAACAAGCCTGAATGTGGATAAAAGCGTGCATGACCTACAACAGAAAAAGAATATGCAAGCCATTCAATCGACCGTTGATAGTTTAAAATACTATAAGAATTATGTCAGAAACGATGTAACACGTCTTTATTTTCCGGGCAATAACTATAAATATTTTGATAAGCTATTTGCTTTGATGGAAAACGGGAGTAAGAACGAAGTGATACACATTATGCATTACGGCGATTCGCAAATTGAAATGGATAGGATTTCGAGTTTGTTCCGGCAACGTTTGCAAGACCAATTCGGTGGAATGGGGGCGGGGATAGTACCTCCCATTCAAACCATACCTTCATTCACCGTATGGCAATCTTATGCAGGCGATTTGCAGCGTTATGTCGTTTACGGCGACACTTCCCAACCACGTGCTCCCCACAGGCGTTATGGTTTGTTGGCCACTTTTGCTCAACTCTATTCCAATGCAACGATTTCGGTGGGTACGAGTAACTACAAAAAAGCACCCGAAAAATCTAAGACCTTTCAATGTGTGAATCTTATCATTGGTAACAATGAAGCAGGTTTTTCAGCTACATGTAAAGGGAAAACGCAAACTATCAGTCAAACAAAAAAAGGTGTTTCGGTTTTGAAATGGGAATTTCAGGAACCGGTTTCACGTACTACCGTTACCCTAAACGGAAAAGCCGAAATCTATGGTATTTCCATGAGCGGAAAAAAAGGCGTAACACTCAGTAATGTTCCCATGCGCGGTTGTTCGGGAACCATTTTCACGCGGATTGATTCGGCTAATTTAACCCAATCCTACAAGCAAATGAATGTTGCCTTAATCATTTTGCAATTCGGTGGGAATATGATGCCTCAAATAAATGGTCAAAAAGCCATTGAACGTTATATGAAGAATATCAGCCGACAGATTCAATACCTGAAACGGGTAAATCCCAAGGCGGAAATATTGTTTATAGGCCCTTCCGATATGGCCAAGCGTGTCGACGGTAAACTGCAAACTTATCCTTATCTTCCCGAATTAAATGATGCACTGCGAGAAACAGTTTTAAAAAACGGTGCCGCTTATTGGGATTTGTTTAACGTAATGGGAGGTAAAAACGCTATGATTCAGTGGGTGAAACATCAACCTGCATGGGCAGGTCCCGATTATGTTCACTTTACCGAAGCCGGTGCGTATGAAATAGCACAGATTCTCTCCAATTCGTTTTTAATACATTATGATTTTTATGCCTTGCGTAAATCGCAAAATTCCGAACTGATAGATAAATTTATGCAATTGGATTAATGAAGAAATTTGTATTGCTTGCTTCTTGTTTTTTTATTCTTTGCATAAACCTTCGTTCTCAATCGCTTTTCATCCCTCTTGATAGCTG